>CAYWBS010000097.1:0-8094 GCA_964456215.1 uncultured Hyphomicrobiaceae bacterium | reverse complement strand
TGAGCCTCGGAAAGCGAGCCGCCAAAAACCGTGAAATCCTTGGCGAAGACGCAAATGACCCGGCCATTCACGGTTCCCCAGCCGGTGACCACGCCGTCACCCGGGATCTTCGTCTTTTCCATGTTGAAATCGGTGCAGCGATGCTCGACAAACATATCGAACTCCTCGAACGAGTCCTGGTCGAGCAACAGCTCGATACGCTCCCGCGCGGTCAGCTTGCCGCGCTCATGCTGCGCACTGATCCGCTTTTCGCCGCCGCCGAGCCGGGCTTCGGCACGCCGCTTTTCGAATTCGTTGAGTACGTCTTTCATGGCAGCTCCAGACACTCCAATCCGAGTCGGTGGTATTGAAAGCCTGATTAGCACGCGGCATCGCGCCCGAAAACCGGACATTATGATAGGGCCGGAAATGGTGGA
Source organism: uncultured Hyphomicrobiaceae bacterium (assembly GCA_964456215.1). Lineage (GTDB taxonomy): Bacteria > Pseudomonadota > Alphaproteobacteria > Rhizobiales > BFAS01 > MnTg02. The sequence continues at coordinate 7,678 of CAYWBS010000097.1, read as the reverse complement.
CGGGAAAGGCGGCGGCTAATCGGTCGCGGCCAGCCTGTCGAACTCGTGCGCCTGAGACAATTCCACCCACCTTTTTTCGCGCCGCGCTTCGGCATCGGCATCGCGGCCCCACTTGGAAATCTGGAAATCCTCATCGACATGGGCGGCGCGCCAAGCCTCTTCGGCGCCTAACCGCCCTTTGCTCAGCGCCAGAGCCAGAAGGGCGGAACCCGTCAATGCGGTAATCGCGTGAAAGGCGATCAACCGAAACGAATCAAGCGCCGCCACCGCGGCCCGGAATGTGTCCAAGGCCGCCTTCGGCTGGCTGACATGAACGATCCCCTCGGTAACCAAAAATCGAGCGCCAAGGAACTCCGCGCACCAGTCAAGGACGGGGTCCCAATGCTTTTTCTGCGCCGTCACCAGGGGGTCCGGTTGTTCGGCCCGGTAGCAGGTGAGGTCCGACGCGGCAAAGCTCACAATGTCGTTGATGATCAGCTCCGCCTTGCCGGCAACATGATCCAGGGCCGCATTGGCCAGCTTGGTCAGCGGCATCGACTGCGGGTCAATATGGGCACCCTGGTTTTGCCATTCCTTGGCGATGTTCACCGCCAACGGTTTCGCCGGAACGATAAGAAGATTCGTGAGCGGCGTCTTAACGGGCCGGCCGTCCAGATGCACGACGAAGCCGCCGTTCCCGGCGCTAATCCCGGCCGTCTCGTAAAACCGCCTCGGCAAGCGCCGCGACGCGCCGGGACTTTCTCCTGACTGTTGGCCGTCGGGGCTCCAGCCATTTCCGTCAATCACGGTCATTGCGCCATTTCCCGCCGGGCCGGAAAATCCAAAATGACGTCCAGAACTTCTCCAAAATCGGAACAAAGCCAATGCGCTCCGGCTTTCCGCAAATCATCCGCGGGGTGATAGCCCCATGTCACACCGAGCGCTTTGACCTTCGCGTTTCTCGCCATTTCCATGTCGAAAACCGTATCGCCGATCATCAGCGTATGGGACGCGCTGACGCCGGTTTCCTTCATCGCCAGATCGATCATGGCCGGATGAGGCTTGGACGGCGCATCGTCGGCTGTCTGAATCGTGGCGAAACAAGCTTCAAAGCCATAGGTCCGGCAAAGCGTCCTGACGCCGCGCTGAGATTTGCCCGTCGCGATTCCGAGAATGACATCGTCCTGCGCCGCCAGGCTGCGAACGGCATCCTGCGCGCCTTCAAAAAGGGGCTGCGTAAAATCCGGCCGGCCGCGAAGCTCGAAAAAAGCCCGCCGGTAGGCATCGACCGTCAGCGCGATCTCCCTTTCCGTGGCGCCGGGGCGTAGAGAGCGCATCGCCTCCGGCAGCGATAGTCCGATGATGGAACGAACGGCGGCTCCATCAGGCGGATCAAATCCCATCGCCGCAAACGTCATCTCCATTGCCTTGACGATAATATGCTGACTATCGACCAGCGTGCCGTCACAGTCGAAAACGATTAGCCGCATTTCAGGCGTGGACCTCCGGCGGGCTCGCGGGGCTCCCGGCGCTCATCGGGTTCATCGAGATCGACGGCCGCATCCGCATCCCGATCGAAACCGAGGACCTCCCAACTCATTTGCATATGATCCGGCAAAGGCGCCTCGATTCGCAACCGTCCGCCTTCCGGATGCGGCACCGAGATGGATCGGGCGTGAAGATGGAGCTTGCCGGAGATCTCACCGCCGGGAAAGGCATCATCGCCGCCATATTTGCCGTCCCCGATAATCGGATGCCCGATGCTGCCCGCGTGGACGCGCAGTTGGTGGGTCCGTCCAGTCGCCGGCATCAGGGCCAGCCAGGCAAGACGCTGACCCGCCGTCTCCACGACACGGTATCGCGTTTCGGCACGCTGCGCGCCAGAGCCGCCGGCGTCGGCGGCGCGGACACGCTCACCGCCCTTTCCGGGGGATTTTTGCAGCGGCAATTTGATTACGCCGTCCGCGGGATTTGGAACGCCGGCAACGAGCGCCCAATAGAGTTTCCGCGCGGAGCGTTCCTTCAGCGCCTTTCCCAGGCTCTGGGCGGCAAAACGGGTGCGCGCCAGCAGCAAAACGCCGCTGGTGTCCTTGTCGATGCGGTGGACGAGGCGCGGACGCTCGCCGCCGCTGGTTCTCAGGCCCTCAAGAAGTCCATCGAGATGCCGCGTCGTCTTTGTCCCGCCCTGAACCGCCAAACCGGTCGGCTTGTTTATGGCAATGACGGAGGAATCTTCATGAATGACGAGCGAGCGGACAAAGTCCACGTCCTCCGGCAAGAGCCGTGGCCGGCTTGTCCCGGCCTTGTCCGCTTCATCAATCGGTGGAACGCGGACCTGCTGACCCGGCGAAAGACGCGTATTCGTCTTCGCCCGCCCGCCGTCGACGCGCACCTGACCGGTGCGCAACAGTTTTTGCAGGCGGCCGTGCGGAAGCCGGGGAAAGTGCGCGCGAAACCAGCGGTCCAGGCGCATCCCGTCCTCCGATGCGGCGACGCGATGTAGTTCAACCCTGCTCATTTCCAAATAGCCCAAGCCAATATGAGGCCCGCATTGCCGCCACACGACTCTTGTTACGCCTTCCGGTCCGGCGCTTGTGACTTCCGCAATTTGCTCCAGGATTCGAGCCGTTTTTTGATTTCCCGTTCATAACCGCGCCCCGCCGGCCTGTAAAAATCCACCGCCTCGATCGACTCCGGAAAATAGTTCTGACCGGAAAAGCCCTCATCCGTATCGTGGTCATAGATATAGCCTTCGCCATACCCCTCATCCCTCATCAATCGGGTCGGAGCATTGAGGATGTGCTTTGGCGGCGGCAGCGACCCGTATTCGCGCGCAAGGCGCGACGCCCTTTTAAACGCAATATAGGAGGCGTTTGATTTGGCCGCCGTGGCCAGATAGATCGTCGCCTGCGCGAGCGCCAACTCACCCTCCGGACTTCCCAGAAAATGGTATGCATCCTTGGCGGCGTTCGCCTGTTGGAGCGCCTGCAGATCGGCAAGACCGATGTCTTCGATTGCCATGCGCACCAGCCGGCGGGCGATGTAAAGAGGATCCTCGCCGCCAGAGAGCATGCGGGCGAGCCAGTAGAGTGAGGCGTCCGGGTCCGAGCCGCGAACCGATTTATGAAGCGCGCTTATAAGATTGTAATGACCGTCCTGCCCCTTGTCGTAACTGGGCGCGCGGCGCTGCACGAGCCGCAATAGACCGTCGCGGTCGAGCACCCGCCCTTCCTCCTTAACCGCCATGTCGACTTCCTCGGCGATATTGAGGACCGCCCGTCCGTCACCATCCGCCATCGAGATGAGCGCGGCCCGGGCATCGTCTGTCAAAGGCAGCGTCCGGCCAAGATGCGTTTCCGCACGCTTGAGGAGGATTTCGAGCGCTTCGGGCTCCAGTCTGCCAAGCGTCAGGACACTGGCGCGGGAGAGCAGCGCCGAATTCAATTCGAATGACGGATTTTCCGTCGTCGCCCCGAACAGGATGATCGTCCCGTCCTCCATATGGGGAAGGAATGAGTCCTGCTGGGCGCGGTTGAAGCGGTGGATCTCATCGATGAAGAGCAAAGTCCCCCGGCCATCCTGCCTGAGCATCTTTGCCTTTTCGAAGATTTTTCTGAGATCCTGAACGCCTGTGAAGATTGCGGAGAGCTGCTCGAATTGAAGGTTCGTGTCGCGGGCCAGGAGCCGCGCTATCGTCGTCTTCCCGCTTCCCGGCGGCCCCCACAATATCGTATTTCCGAGCCTGCCCGTGTCGATCATTCGCCTGAGAATGCCGTCTTCCGCAAGCAGATGGTCCTGCCCGACGACCTCGGCGATTTCTTTTGGCCGCAGAATGTCCGCCAATGGATGCGGCGCCAATTCGTCGAGCCCGGCGGCTTCAAATAAATTTGCCATCTGCTAGCCGCCAAGCCGGGTGCTGAGAACGCGCCCGTCGCGCTTTATGGAAAAGCTCCAGACCCGCCGTCCACGAGAGACGATACGTTCAAGTTGCCGGACGTTCCTGACCCTTTCCTTGCCGATCTCAAGGATAATGTCGTTGGCGCGAAGGCCGACACTTCTCGCCGCCGAGCGCCGGCCAACGTCCAGGACGACGACGCCGGAATAATCATCCAGTGACAGCTCTTCGGCCAGCGCCGGCGAGAGGTTGGCCACTTCGGCTCCGGAAAAAGGATGCCGACCGGCGAGCACACGCGTTTTCCCCCGGCCGCCATTCTGCGGTGCGATGAGCGCGACATTCGCGACACGTGTACGCCCTCCTCGGATAACCCGAAGTTCGGCCGTACCGCCATGTTTGCTGGTCGCGAACCGGTAGCGGAAGGCCCGCGGATCATCGACCTGGCGCCCATCCACCTCGACGATTACGTCGCCATTGGTAATCCCCGCCTTTTCCGCCGGGCTCCCGGGATAAACGAAACTGACGAGCGCGCCGGCAGGCCGGTCGAGGCCGAGAGATTCGGCAATGTCCCGGGTCACGATCTGAAGCCTTGCGCCAAACCAGGGACGCGCGACCCTGCCGCCCTTGAGCGCCGACTGCAGGACGAGATTGGCCATGTTGGAAGGTATTGCGAAGCCTATGCCCTGGGAACCGCCGCTGCGCGAATAGATGGCGGTGTTGATGCCGACAAGATGCCCATGCAAGTCGACCAGGGCACCCCCCGAATTTCCAGGATTAATCGCGGCGTCGGTCTGAATGAAAAACTGATAATCCGATATGCCGACGCGCGTCCGCGCCAGGGCGGATACGATTCCGCTGGTCACCGTTTGGCCGACGCCGAAGGGATTTCCGATCGCAAGGACAATATCCCCAACCTCGAGACTGTCGGAATCCTCGATCTCGATATAGGGAAAATCGCGCGTTTGCGCGTCGATGCGCAACACCGCCAAATCGGTCTTCTCATCCTTGAGGATGACCCGGGCCGGGTATTCATGCTGATCCGACAAGACGACGACGATCTCGGCGTCGCCGCCTCCCTTGATGACGTGAAAATTGGTGAGCACAACACCATCGGCGCTGGCAATAACGCCTGATCCAAGAGAGCGCTGCACGCGTTCCCTCGGAATTCCGAAGCCATCGCCCAAAAACCGCTTGAAAAACGGATCGTCAAAAAAAGGTGAAATACGCGTTTGCACTTTTCGGCGGACATAAACGTTGACGACGGCGGGGGCGACACGTTTGACGATGGGCGCGTAGGAAAGAAGGACCTCGCTGCGGTCTCGCGGAACAGCGCGGTCCTGCGCATTAACTTCGCCAGTGGCGGAAAGAAGCCATGCGGCGCAAATAACCGCGAGTGGCGCGAGATAATAATACGCACCGGGGCTCGCTCGTGATCCGATCATCGCACGTTGGCTCCCGGATTCGTTGAAATCTCCATTGGTCCAGCGGGTCATTTTATTCATCATTCGCTTCATGATCAGAATTTAGGTCGCTGCCGATCAACAAAAAGAGCGGCTCACGGGCCGCTCCAAAATCCTGCCGAAAGAAGAAACCGGATGCGGCCGTCACATTTTACGCCGCCTGCTCCTCGGCGGCATCGCCCGCCTCATCCTGTGTCGGTCCCGAATCCGCGCCCTTGGCCTCCAGATCCCTGTCAACCAGTTCGATCACCGCCATCGGCGCGGAATCTCCATAGCGGAAACCCGCCTTCAGAACCCGGGTGTAGCCGCCGTTCCGGTCTTTGTAGCGGGGGCCCAAAACGTCGAACAATTTCTTTCCCATCGCCTCGTCCCGGATCCGGGAGACAGCGAGCCTCCGCGCCGCCAGACCGCCCTTCTTGGCCAGCGTGATCAGACGGTCGACGACCCGCCTCAGCTCCTTTGCCTTGGGCAATGTGGTGCTGATCTGTTCATGCTTGATGAGCGATGCCGCCATATTCGCGAACAGCGCGCGACGATGACTCGGCGATCGATTGAGCCGGCGGCCGGCTTTCCCGTGACGCATTATCTCCTCCTCCCGGGCCACGGCGCTCGACGCCGCGAACAATTCATCCGGCGCACCGCGCCGGAGGGCAAACCCTTAGTAATGATCCTCGAAACGTTTTGCCAGGTCCTCGATGTTTTCAGGCGGCCAATTCGGCACCTCCATGCCCAGGTGCAGACCCATCCCAGCGAGTACTTCCTTGATTTCATTCAAGGACTTCCGTCCGAAGTTCGGCGTCCGCAGCATTTCCGCCTCGCTCTTCTGAATGAGGTCGCCAATATAAACGATATTGTCGTTCTTGAGGCAGTTCGCCGAGCGCACCGACAGTTCGAGTTCGTCGACCTTCTTCAACAGAGCCGCATTGAATTCCAGCTCCGGAGTCCGTTCCTCGATGATTTCCTTTGTCGGCTCTTCGAAATTTACGAATATCGATAGCTGATCCTGCAGTATCCGCGCACCGAGAGCAACAGCATCGTCAGGCGTCACGGAGCCGTCGGTCTCGATCTGCATGGTGAGTTTGTCATAATCGAGAATCTGTCCTTCGCGGGTGTTCTCGACCCTGTAGGACACCTTGCGAACCGGGCTATAAAGGCTGTCAACCGGGATCATGCCGATGGGCGCGTCGTCGGGACGGTTAAAATCGGCGGGCACATATCCCTTGCCGACATCGGCCGTAAACTCCATGCGGATCGAGGCGTCCTCATCGAGCGTGCAAATCACAAGTTCGGGATTGAGAATATCGACGTCGGATCCGGTTTCGATATCGCTGGCCGTCGCAACGCCGGGCCCCTCCTTGCGTAACACCATGCGCTTGACGCCGTCGGAATGAACCTTCAGCGCAATTTCCTTGATATTCAGAACAATATTCGTCACGTCCTCGCGCACGCCGGGCAGCGATGAAAACTCGTGCAGCACGCCGTCGATATGGACCGATGTGATCGCGGAACCTTGCAGCGAGGAAAGGAGCACGCGCCTCAGCGCATTGCCCAGCGTCATTCCAAAGCCGCGTTCCAGCGGTTCGGCGACGATGACGGCGACGCGATTGGGGTCGCGGCCCGGCTCAACGTCCAGCTTCGTCGGTTTAATCAGGTCTTGCCAGTTCTTTTGCAGCACTTCGACACCTCTTGCGTCTCTTCAACGCGGGCTCAATGCCCTTTTGCACCTTGTCCCGCGTCGCATATCAAGATAGGGCGGAATTTGCCTATACACGCCGCCGCTTGCGCGGGCGGCACCCATTATGCGGTATGGGCGTGACATCGCGGATGGACGTGATCTGGAAGCCGGCCGACTGCAAGGCGCGCAGCGCCGATTCGCGTCCCGATCCCGGTCCGCGGACTTCGACTTCAAGAGTCTTCATGCCATGCTCCGCGGCCTTCTTGCCGGCATCCTCGGCCGCGACCTGAGCCGCGTAGGGCGTCGACTTGCGCGACCCTTTGAACCCCATGGCGCCGGCCGATGACCAGGAGATCGTATTGCCCTGCGCATCGGTGATCGTGATCATCGTATTGTTAAAGCTCGCACTCACATGGGCGACGCCCGATGTGATGTTTTTCTTTTCGCGCCGGCGGACCCGGGTTCTCTCCTTAGCCATATTCCGGTTTTGTCTCCTATTTAGAGAAGTCTTAAGTCTGGAATTGCGGTGAACGCCGTTACTTCTTTTTGCCGGCGATGGCCTTGGCGGGGCCCTTGCGGGTCCGCGCATTGGTGTGGGTGCGTTGCCCGCGCACGGGCAGGCCGCGCCAGTGCCTAAGACCCCGGTAGCACCCCAAATCCATCAGCCGC
>CAYWBS010000096.1:6021-8983 GCA_964456215.1 uncultured Hyphomicrobiaceae bacterium | reverse complement strand
TAGGGCTCGTCGGTATATTCATAGGTAAGATCGTCGAGCGAGAAGGTGCACCGGGCGGCTATTTTCAAGGTGCGTGCCACGGCATCTTCCGCTCCGCGATAAAGCCGGATGATTTCCTCTGGCGATTTCAGATGCCGCTCGGCATTGGCCGCCAGCCGGAAACCCGCCTCCTGAATGGTGCATTTTTCGCGGATGCATGTGAGCACATCCTGCAGCGCCTTGCGTGCGGGGGTGTGATAGAGCACATCACCCACCGCCACCAGCGGGATCTGGATCTCTTGCGCAAGCTGCGACAGAGTTGCGAGACGCCGCGCATCGCATCCGTCAAAAAAGAGGGACGCGCCGAGAAAGATGTTTTTCCCGTGACAGCTTTTAAGAGGACCTAAAGCCTTTAAGATCTGGCTCTGATCATGCGGCGGCGGCAACAGGATAAAGATCTGGCCTTCGCCGAACTGGATGACGTCGTCGAGCCACAGATAGCATTCGCCCTTGGGAGCGCGGCGGTTGCCGGCGGTCAAGAGCCGGCAAAGCCTGCCATAGGCTTCCCGGTCCATCGGCAGGCAGACCATCTCATATCCCTCCTGCAACATGAGCCGTGTGCCGGGAATGAATTTGAGCCCCAGTTCCTTGGCCTGGGCATGGCCGCGCACAATGCCGGCGAGAGAATTGCGATCGGTGATGGCGAGCGCTTTCAGGCCAAGCGCCTTTGCCTGGGTCACCAGCTCGTCGGGATGGGAAGCACCACACAAAAAACTGAAATTGCTCGCCGCCACCAGCTCCGCATAGGTCATCAGGCGAACACTCCATGGAGGAACCATTGCGGCGCGGCCTCTTCCTGCCCAAACAGCCCTAAGCGGAACAGCCAGAAGCGCGCACCGGTCTCGTCCTCGACGCGGAAATAGTCACGGGTTTTGAGCGTGGCATCAGGATTTTGCCGCCACCATTCCGCAGCGATGCGTTCAGGGCCTTCGGCCCGCACCACATGAAAGGTGAGCTTGCGCCACTCAAAGCGGCGTGGTGGATAGTCGGGAATCTCGGCAAGGATATGGATAAGCTCCGGCCGGGGCAGCAAAAGCAGGGGGCGCGGCATTGTAACCTCGCCCATATCCGCTTGTGCCGGGCTCAAGGGCGATTGGGCGGTGACCCCGCGCTCGGGGATATGGCTTTCCCTAAGGCGTAAGGTGTAGACAGCGTTCTGCCCAAGCCGCGCCGTCAGCCGGTCGATCAAAAGCGTAATGTCCTGATCTTGCGAGCTTTTATGTGCGAGATCGGCTTGTATACTTTGCGTGCATTCGATTTCCTGGGCGTGCAGGGAAAAGGCATCTGCGCCGAAGGCTGGATCGAAGCGGTACTCAAGCTCTTTCAAGCGCTCCTTGAACAGGCGCTTGATGTGGGATGCGCCCTTGCTGGGCGCCGCCGTCTTGACCGTAAGGGAAAAACAGTCCCCCGCCGCGCCATAAAGAGTGAGGAGGAAAGCGCGCGCCGCCTTTCCATGGTGTGCAAGCTTATGGGCAACCTCATCGGTCAGCTTTCCGGCAATGGCTTCTACATCACTCAACAGGCCGATCGGCTCGGGAAAGCGCGCACTGGCGAAATAGCGGGGCTCGGGCAGAAGCGGCGAGATCGCTTCTTTCTCGGTGCCCAGAGCTTGAGCCATGCGGAGACTCAGGATCTTGCCGAAGCGCGGGCGCAGCGTTCCGGGCGGCATATCATAGAGCTGGCCGATGCGTTTCAATCCCAGCTTTTCCAGCTCGCTTGCATGTTTACTGCTTATTCTGAGCGCCCTCACGGGAAGCGGGGCGAGCGCCTCTTTCTGCCTGCCAGGTTCGATAATGCGAATGTCTTTTCCGCCATAGCGGGCAAACGCCCAGGCGGCCCCCGGCGTGTCGGCAAGCGCCAGGCGTGCACCCAGCATGAGCCGTTGCAGATCTCCCCGCAAATGGGCGAGCAATTCCGCCTCCCCGCCGAAGAGATGGGCAACGCCCGTCACATCGAGCATGAGCCCATCCGGAGGCTGGGGCGAGACCCAGGGCGAATAGCGGGCGTACCAGCGCGCAAGCGCGTCAAGATCCGCCCTTTCCCGCTCCGGCTCCGCCGGCAGGCTCTTAAGGGCTGGGAAAATCGCCCGCGCATCCGTCAGCAAAAGACCGGGCCCAAGCCCTGCTTTCTCCGCAGCCTCATTGACAGCGATCAGTCTTTCGCCGCCTTGGGACTTCTCAATGATGGCAAGGGGGAGTTTAGGCGGCGTGTCTGTGCTGTTCGTCTGCTGTCTCTCGCGGCGGTCGGTCAGCCAGCGGTTGAGCCAGACGGAAACCACCCGTCGCGTCATAGATGAAATCCCAATTTTTCGGTTGATGGAAGGGGGAACGCTCAAGGGCAAGGCGAAAGGTGGGCTCGCTGATGAGCGGTTGGCGCGGCACAGTCAAGGGATCGGCCCGGCTCGGCAGGCGGGCGATGCGCCAGCGCGCCGTCGCCGCACTGGCCCCATGGGCGCTCCAATGGCGGATGAAAAAAAGCGGCGTGCCAGTGCTTTGCGTCTTGAGCTTGAGGCGGCGGCTCACCGTGAAACTGTAAAGCCGTTCTTTTGGACCCGCGGCGATGATGACGGCGGCAAGGGCGCCGGATGCCAGGGCCTCCTCCGCCACCCAATAAAGCTCCTTCTCGCGTGCCACGTTCACCAAAAGCAGATCGCTATAGGAGATCCCATGCGCTTTCAGCCCATGGGCATAAAGCGCGCCATATTCCTGGGCGGCGCTTTTAAGCGAGCACCACACAATCGGCAGGCCCGTATTCTTTTGTCTGAGTGTGGCTGCCGACAAGGCAAAACCCAAGGTGCATGCATGATCCCCCGGCCCCAGCCCGAGGCATTCATGAAACCCGCTTTCAAGAAGATGCAAGCCCTCGAGACCGCCCTGGCTCTCAGAGAGGCGGGACGGTGGTAAGAACTTTATCCGAGGCGCCC
>CAYWBS010000096.1:0-6011 GCA_964456215.1 uncultured Hyphomicrobiaceae bacterium | reverse complement strand
ATTCCTTATAGACATTTTCGACATGGTCTCCACATGTTCACTATTTGTTCTAAATGCGAATTGGCATCTTGTCAATGGCGTGGCGTCAATGAAGGACTTGTTTGCAGTGCACTGGTAGGACTCTTCGGACCAGTGGATCGTCGCGATCTCGCAAATCCGGCATGTATCTGCCGCGCGACAATCAAGATGCGCATTGCCTCGTCGTGTGAAGTTCCCGAACTGAGTGACTTCGCATGTTCTGCGGCTTCGCCGGCCCTGAGCGGGAAGCACAACGTGTTCTCGGAAAATCAGTCTTCGACCAACCCAAGAACGGGTAAATCAGGGTGTCGGGCTGATGATCATGTATCTCGGATGCATCGTGGAATCGGCGCCCGTCGTGGAGCTGTTCGCTGGCCCCAACCATCCCTATACGCAGGCACTGTTGGCCGAGGTGCCGCGGCTCGATCAGCGCAAGCGCAATTTCCAGCCCGTCAGGGGAGAGAGTCCCTCGGCTATCAATCCACCCGCGGGATGTCATTTTCATCCGCGCTGCCCGCACGCGTTCAAGCGCTGTCGCAACGAAGCACCGCCGCTCCGGGAGATCGCGCCGGGGCGCTTTTCCGCCTGCCACCTCAACGACGGTGGCGGCGGGTGAGACGCGGTCATTCGGACTGCGTCGTGCCGCCCGCGATTGGCGTTTCGGAAAAAATCGGATTTTCACCAGCCAGGCTCGCTCCAAACATATAGAAAGCTATTGCGGCAACCATCGCCGGGATGATGAAGACATGAATAAAGCCCAGAGCCCATCCGACAATTGGCAAGCGGGCGATAAATCTGTTGATCCTTAAGATCGATACCCCGATCATCATGGCCACCGCCATATAGTCAAAAAGAAATATCTTGTCGGACAAAGTGGCGATGTCGGAGTCGATCTTGGGAATCGCCAAATAAAGAGCAACGGCCGATAGCAGCGCCGTGACCTGAATTGTCACAATTGCCTCGAAATGCACCTGCGGTATGAAAATCGACAGATAGGCAATAATAAGAATGAACGCCAGTGGCACGACCACTCTCAGATAATAATCCGTCGCCTGCCGTCTCATGAGCCATACGAAGTTTCCCCTATAGAACGGCACCACGCTCTTATCATTGGTCCTGGCATCGATGAGCGGGATGAAATCTTCATCATAACTGACATATTGATCCTTGAGGCTCCATCCGTCGGCATCGACGTCTACGTCTCTCATCGTGTGCGGCGGCGGTTGAATGATGAAGGGCCGATCGCCGAATTTGGGCCGGAGATTGATTGAGAAACGCTGGCTGTCGAAAGGGTAGTTGCCGAAGCTCGGCTCGAACATGAATTGGCCGGAAACCTTATAGATTTTCATGTTTTCAGGATATGTATCGCTGGCGCCACCGCCGTGAAGGGTATTTATGCTGATTTGCTTGTTGTTGGTTTTTGGATCGAGAAAGGCATTGCCGAAATCAATCTCTTCGATATTGGCGTTCTCATTGTTGAACAGCGACAGATAAAATTCAGCAAAGAACGTTTTTTCGTTGTCATCGACCCTGAACAATCTGATCAGATCTATATCGAGATAGAATGTCTGAATTCGCCTGAGTACGTCGTTGCGCAGGCGAACATATTGGGTGGGTGCCAGCTGAAGGCCGGCGCGTCCTACCGGGAGCATAAGAATAAGCGGCGTCCTGGTCGCTGTACGCCGCGCCGGCCGGAACGACCAATTGTCGAAGTTTCCCCGGAAGATGCCACTTCCGGAAGCAAACGTCGTCTTGATCTCTTTTGCGATGTGGGCGCGCAATGTGGGCACGGTCGCATTCGCGCCCGCGGATTTTACGGTTTGGGCGACCAGGGCCACCATGTCGGCATATTGTGTGCCGCGGCCGATGGCGCGCATATTCCCGGCAGCGAACACATCCGACCAGACCTGATCGGCACGCGGTTTGCACTTTCCCGTCTTCCAGTCCGGGGCGTCCGGGTTCCGTCGGCCCCCAAAAACCCAGCTCTTCGGGTCTACCTGTAGGATTTGTTGCCTCAGCCTTTCGTTATGAATTTCAGGAAGGCGGTCCCAGGAGAGCTGATACACATCGTTCGGATAGGAAATCGGGCCTGAAACGGAAAAAACTGTTTCGATACGCCCTGACAGAAACAATGGAGGAGTGACTCCGGCGGCGATGAGTTGCTCTAAGAACGGCCCACTTCGGCTGCTGCCGATGCTCAGAAATATGAGATCGGCGTCCTTGGACTTAATATCAGCAACTACCGCTGCCAATTCCTGAGCGTCAAACTCATCGTTCTCATTGAGCGCCAGTCGGTGATCGGCCACGAGGCTTGGACCTTGCGACATATTTTTCAGGCCGTCGCCGAGCGCAGCACTCCAAACGGCGTCCTTTCGGCCAACAAAAACCGGTCGCTGAACTTTCGTGTCCTTAATGAAATTGCCGATAACCGGCAGCCGTTCGTCTTCCTGCGAGGTGCGGGTCGTAAATACGTTCTCGTAATCTGCGAAAATGCTGCTGACGGAAATATCTGAAAGGAAGGGGATGTTGCTGTCACCAATTTCCCGGCCCATTGCCTCGAAAAGCGCTTTGGAACGGGTTGAGCTGCCCAGACCAATCATGGCGACCATTTGCTTGTCGGCGAGGACATGCCTCATATTGGCAATCGTCTTTTTCTCGTCCCGCTCGTCATCCAGAAATTCAATCTGTAAGGAACGATTACCGAGTTCCCCGGACAGGTTGATGCGCTCGTGGGCTCTTCGGGCGAAGTGCTCTATTGCTTCGACGTAGCCATTGTCATAGCAGCGATCAGGACCGCTACTCACAAACACAGCTATTTTCAAAGGCGGCACGGCTGATTCCGCTTCTTTTGCCTGTGCCGGCGCTAATGCGTTGAGCGAATACGCAGAAAGCGCCGTCATCGCAATGGCGCACAAAATTGCGCCCTTTTGGGCTCTGAAATACCGCATGATAGCCCCCCAACCCACAGATCTACGCACGTTCCATCCGCGTGCACACTAGACTGTGAAGATGAATTGTACAACGAGCTAGGACTGCAATACGCCCGCCGGTCTCATCCACAGGCATTGATGTGCTGTACTTTGATTGGTGAGAATTCGCTTGCTATGAAGATTATTGCTGAAGTGGCGAGTTTTTTGGCCGCATAAGGCAGGCGTCGCCAGGACGCCGACAGACAGTTTTGTCACCACCGGCTGTGTCTATCCGGTCGAATTTTGGTCTGGCCTTATCGGCGGCATTCCGACAATCGGTCAAGAAAATCGAAAAAAGTTTTCGGAGACATTCTCGAAGGTTCGGTGGATTTGCGGCCGACACAACATCGGCAATATTTGGTCCTAGATTGGCTGACATTGATTTCGGTCAAGATGGGAAGGACGGCCAACCGTTACATTTTTTCTGAGCAGGTAATTCAGAGGAGAAAAGTAATGCACAGAGTCTTGTTTGCCGCTGCGATGTTCATCGCAAGCGGATTCATAATCCTGTCCAGCGCCACGCCGTCGCGCGCTCTTCCAGTGGCGCCGCTCGATATTTTGGGCGGCTCGGCAAAAAGTGAGCTGGGTCTGGTAGAGAAAACGCATGGCTGGCACTGCGATTACCGCTATGGCCGGTACAGGTACTATCGCCACGGCAGGCGGCATTCCCGCCGCGGACGGCACCGCCATCTGCGCGCATGCGACGATATGTATTACGGATATTATTATGGCCCGTACATCTACTTTGGCCCGCCTCGCGCGCATTATCGGGGGCATCGTCGCGGAAGGCGATATTCCGGCCGCAGATATCGGCGCGGACATGTGATCCGTCGCGAACGGGGACGCAGTTCCCGGGGGGAACGTCGCGAACGGGGACGCAGTTCCCGGGGGGAACGTCGCGAACGGCGCCGCAGGCGCTAGTTATCACCGGTATTGGTGTGGGGTAACACAGAATACCAACGGAGGCGCTCCGGGACCCGGGGCGCCTCCGATTCTTTAGGCGCCCCATTCGATCGAAATATTAAATGCTTCGCCAGAGCGTCTCCTGTGTCGCCTTAGCCGAACACAACGATATATACTAATCGCTCGATCCTCGGCGTGGCAATCCGGGAGAGAGTGATGCTTGGTTCTGAATGGAAAATTCTGCGCTTCGCAAGACTTACCCGGAGCCTCGCGACCGGACTTCTAATCTTTGTGTGTGCTTGCGTTTCTTCCAGTGCTGACGACCGTATTCCGATGATCGATGCCCACAGCCAGATCGATCATCTCGCAGACCTCAATAAGGTTATCCCACTGATGGATAAGGCCGGGATAGCCCGTGTCATATTGACGACAAGAGGGAAGAGAAGACTGAGCGATATCGTGGCGCTGGCAAACCGGCACCCGAAACGCATTACGGCGTCAATACGGCTCAAAGGGCGGAAATACGAACAAAATGACCCGGGATTTCAAAAGCAGCTACGTAAGAGGCTGAAGAATCCGACTTTCGGCGCGATGGCCGAGGCGCTGATCTTCCACGCTCAGAAAGGTACAAGAGCGGGTCGTGTCGCGCTTGATTTTTCCGCCCCGCAAGTGCGGTCCGCATTTGCGGCGGCAGATAGGAAGAGATGGCCCTTCATCGTTCATATCGAGTTCGCGTCCGCCGGCGATCTCTATCAGAAATATTTGCGATCCCTTGAAAATTTTCTGCGCCGCCATTCAGGGGTTCCGATCGCTCTCATTCATATGGGCCAGCTGGGCGTTGATCAGGTTGCCCGGCTGATCGGGGCGCATCCCAACGTCTATTTCCTGACCTCCCACGCAAACACGATTGTCAGAGAGCGAAGCCGCCAGCCCTGGGTCGATCTGTTCGCCGGCCGGGAACTCGCCCCGGCTTGGCGAAAACTAATGATAAGTCACCCTGAAAGATTCATTCTCGCTTTCGATAATGTCTGGGCGGAACATTGGGGCGACTATTACGTCCGGCAAGCCCATCTGTGGCAGGACGTACTGTCGGCGTTGCCTCCCGACGTTGCACATGCCATCGCCCATAAGAACGCCGAGCGTCTCTGGCGACTTTCGCCCGCCAAATGAGATCCCGGACCGGTCCTCGCAAGAAATGGCATACCAGATCCAAAGGGCTTGATCTGGCGTCGCCAGTCTATCGGAACAAGGTCCGGTGCCGCCTTTTATGGATGGTCTGACTTTCTCTTGCTACTGAGCAGGAAACAAGGCGGCTTATTAGTGCACCGGTCGCGATCGCTCGCCATTGAACGGTATGCGTCATTGCAAATCCGGTCCAAAATATGTGCTTGAACATATTTTGATTGTCGATGAAGCTGGCGCCTTCGATCGAGGAGACAACGATGAAGCTCTATTATTTCGAGACCCCGAATGGCCGTAAACCCTGCGCTGTGGCGAAATATCTGAACGCGCCAGTCGAATATGTCCGGATTGACCTAAGCAAAGGTGAGCACAAGCAGCCGGACTTTTTGGCCATCAATCCCAATGGTAAAATTCCGGCCCTGGAAGATGGCGACATCAAGCTTTGGGAAGGACATTCAATCATGGCCTATCTGGCCCATAAGGCCGGCTCCGACCTTTGGCCGAATGATCCGCTCGATCAGATCGAAATCATGAAATGGCTGAACTGGGATACCGCGCATTTTTCGCGTCATGCCGGCCGGCTCTTTTTCGAAAACCGGTTGAAGGGCGCTTTCGGTCTGGGCCAACCGGTGCAATCGGAGATCGAAGATGCGACGAAGTTTTTCAGGCAGTTCGCGAGCGTCCTCAATAATCATTTGCGGGGAAGGACGTATGTCGTAGGTGACACACTAACCATCGCCGATTTCGGGTTGGCGAGTTTTCTGCCAACCGCAAAGGAGGCGAAGCTGCCGCTTGATGGATGCGACGAGGTGCAGCGCTGGCATGGCGACATGATGAAAATAAATGCCTGGCGCGAGCCGTGGCCGGAAAGGCGGACCATAGCCGCCTAGTTGTTTAGTCCCGGAGAGTGATGGAATCAGTTTATCTGAGACTTCATCA
>CAYWBS010000095.1:3434-9002 GCA_964456215.1 uncultured Hyphomicrobiaceae bacterium | reverse complement strand
CAGGTCGGCGGCGCGGAACTGGAGCGCCACATCCGCCAGCAGCGGCGCGATGAAGTAGAGACAGGCAAAACTAATGATGCCGCCGAAGAAGCCCGAGCTGATCGAAATGCCCAGGGCGCGCCCAGCGTCGCCCTTTTGGGTCAGAGGATAGCCGTCGAGCACGGTTGCCGACGCCGAAGGCGTTCCGGGAATGTTGAGCAGGATGGCGGAGAAGCTGCCGCCGGTCATACCTGCTACATAGAGCCCGAGCAGCAGGGCAATGGACATATTGGGATCAAGCACGAAGGTCAGCGGCAGCAGCACGATGATGCCGGTCGAAATCGTCATGCCCGGTATCATGCCGACGATCAGCCCGAGGACGGCGCCAATCGCCGTCGCCATCAGATTTATTGGTGCGATCGATTGGAAGAATCCGGCGGCAATATCAGGGTTCATTGTCTCAGAAAGCTAATATGCCGCGCGGCAGGATAATCTGGAAACCGTAGCGGAAGATCGTGAACAGCGCGATCGGGACGATGAGCGATGAGACCGCGATCATGAACCGGCTACGGCTTCCATAAAGATGCATCAGGACGGCAAAAAACGGCACGCTGGCGAGAATGAAACCGGCATATGGCAGCATGCCCAGGTAAACAATGAATGCGCCGACCGCGATTTTTGCGTTCACGCCGGATCGCGGTATGTCCGTTCCGTCACCAGGTTTACCAAGTTCCATAACGCCGGATATGACCAACAGTGCGGAGAGCAGCAGAGTAATCGAGACTATGATTGTCGGGAAGAAGGACGGTCCCGGCGTGTTGGGCATGACGGACCGCTCCGGCAAGCTGCCGATTAGAAACGCATACCAGGCTCCAAGCGCAATCAGCGCCAGACCGGCAATGATATTTCGGTGCGCCATCGCCATCCGTCATCTCCGCCGGAGAGTTCTGCCGGGACCATCCACTTTTTTGGCCGGCTATTTCTTTTTCTTGGACTGGTAGAGCCCGGCGCTTTCCATGATGCCCTTGACCTTGACGTCCTCGGTCTTCAGCAGCGCCTCGAAGTCAGCCGAGCCCATGGGATCGACCGTGAATCCCTTCGTGGCGGCCAGAGCCATGAAGTCCTTTGATTTGGCTGCCTTGGTCATGGCATCGGCAAGCTTGGCCTTCACAGCGTCGGGCGTACCCTTGGGCACGGAAAGTCCCCGGAAGAGGTCGAGCACGGCGTCATAGCCGAGTTCCTTGGCCGTCGGCACATCCGGCATCACCTTGTTGCGTTTCTCCGTCGGCATGACCAGGAGCTTAAGTTTTCCGGCTTTGGTCAGGTCCACGGCACCGGTGAGCGGAGCGATCATCGCATCGGCCTCACCGCTAAGCACCGACGCATTGCGCCGTTTTATACCCACCGGCAAATGGGTCACCTTGCATTTGGCCGCATCCATGAGTGCAATTGCCGCCAGATGTGTTGCGCTGCCGGTTCCTGAATTCGCCACCTTCAAGGTCTCAGGCTTTTCGCGGCATTCCTTTACGAAGTCGTTGAAGCTGTTCCACCGGGCATCACCTTTGACCGCAAACGGCATCGGCTGCCACTCGACGCGGCCGACATGGTCCATGGCGTCGTGCTTGAAGTCGACATTGCCGATATTAGTCGTTGTCAGAATGGACGTGGAATTCCAGCCGACGGTGTAGCCATCAGGCTTGGCGTTCTTGATATAGGCATAGGTGACCGCGCCCCCGCCACCTGGCTTATTGATTGGCACCAGGCTCACGCCGAGGATCTTGCCCATCTCGGTGGCCAGCAGCCGGCCCTCGATGTCGGCGCCGCCGCCGGCGCCGAACGGAATGATGAATTCGATGGATTTGTCCGGGAATTCGGCGCGCGCTACGCCGCCTAGGCCGGCAACCGCCAAGGCGACGGACCCAAAGACCGCGGCCGTCAATTTCATCCTTTTGGTCATTGCTTTCTCCTCCCTGAACGGAACGTCTGGTTATCTTATTCGGCTGCTATGTTTTCCGGTGTTGGGCGCAACTTTTCACGCTTCCTCATGAGCCCGCCGAGAACCTTCTCCGGCGTGGCTGGCAGCGATGTAATGCGTACGCCAATCGCATCATAGATTGCGTTCATGATGGCCGGTGCCGTCGGCACCAGGGCCGGTTCTCCGATGCCTTTGGCGCCGAGCGGGCTCAAGGGATCGGGATCCTCAATGATCGTCGAGGTAATCTGCGGCACGTCGAGCGAAGTCGGCAGAATGTATTTGCCAAGGCCATGAGTGGACGTGTGGCCGTTCTGGAGCTTGTATTCTTCCATCAACGCCTGGCCAAGTCCCTGGACGACACCGCCTTCGATCTGGCCCTCGATGCCGCGCGGGTTGATGGCTCTGCCGACATCATGCGCCGCCCAGATGCCGAGCACCTGGACCTCTCCGGTAATGGTATCGACTTCAACCTCGGCAACCTGGCAGCCATAGACATAGGCCTGCCACGGGCTCCCCGAACCATCGGCGGCATCAAGTCCGGTGCCGTAAGAGGCAAAGCTGCCGGCGCCAACCGGCACGACGCCGCGCTTCTTGGCGATATCGACGGCCTCTTCCATGGTCATTTTGAAGTTTGTGCCGGCGGCCCAGATCTCCCCGTTGAAGGCTTCGATCCTGTCGGTAGCGACGCCCCAGTAATCGGCGATCTGCTCGTCGAGCTTGGCGCGCGCCTCGCGGCAAGCGAGAGCCACGGCGTTGCCGACCATATAAGTCTGCCTCGTGGCGCCGGCATGGGCTGCTTCCGGCGATCTCGCCGTATCGTTGTCGCCGAGGGTGATGTCCTGCGGCCGCACGCCAAGTTCCTCGGCGGCGACCTGGGCGACAAGCGTCAAAATGCCTTCCCCGATCTCGGTCACGCCGGTGACGACCTTGGCGGTGCCGCCGTCATCCAGCTCGGCCCAGGCGCCGGCCCGGTCGGTGGTCGCGGTGCGGGCGATGCCGTACCAGGAAGCCGCCATGCCGCGCCCCCGTACCTTTCCGCGGGTAACGTGGCCCGGCTTGTCCGATGCCCGGCGAATGCGGGCGCCGAGCGTGCACGGTTTGCGGTTGCCGGCCCTGTCCAGATCGCGCCGTTTTGGTCCGCGTACGGTCGGAGCCCCGCTCTCCCAACCGGCGCTTTTTTCCGCCGCATCCAGAACCCGGTCCAATGATACCGAACCGAGTTTCTGTTTGGTGTGAGTGAGGGAGCCTTGGCGCATCATATTGCGACGGCGGATTTCGAATGGATCTAGACCGAGCTTTTCGGCGGCGATGTCGAGCATGGACTCGGTGGCGAACTGCGCCTGCATGGCGCCGAAGGTGCGGAACGCGCCTGACGGGGTGTTGTTCGTGTAAACGCCGTAGATTTCGACCTTGAGATTGCCGATCTCATAAGGCCCGCAGGAGAGGATGGCCGCCTTGCGCATCACGCCCTCGGTTGACAGGCCATAGGCGCCGCCATCGCTGACCATGTGGAAGTCCGCCGCCGTGATCCGGCCGTCATCCTTGAACCCCATACGGTAGGTGATGCGGGCCGGATGGCGCTTGGCGGTGGAAACGATTGATTCCTCGCGGGTAAAGACGAGCCGCACCGGCCGGCCGGACTTCATGGCGGCCAAGGCGAGCATGCCCTGATAGATCATGTCTTCCTTGCCGCCGAAACCGCCACCGACCGGGCTCATGATAAAGCGCACCTTATTGATCGGCTGGGCAATGATTTTCGCCAGCATGTGGCGGTGGTGGGTGATGTTCTGGCTCGGCGAAAGGACCGTCACCACGTCATCGTGATCGACATAGGCAATGCCGGCTTCCGGCTCCAGATAGGCATGTTCGACCGGCTGGGTCCTGAAAACTTCCTCGATGACAATATCGGCATCCGAAAATCCCTTTGCGGTATCGCCTTTGCGTATGGGAATGTGCTTGACGATGTTGTCGGGCGCATAATTGTGGATCGCCGGGGCGCTGGGCCGCATCGCTTCGTCCGCATCGAAGACGGCCGGCAATTCCTCGTATACGACGCAAATTCGCTGTAACGCCTGTTGAGCGCTGACCACATCATCGGCGGCAACCGCGGCAATTGCTTCACCGGCGTAGCGCACGACGCCACGGGCCATGATCGGCTGATCATGGACAAACACGCCGAAGCCGTCTTCGCCGGGCACGTCATCCGCGGTTATGACGCAATGGACGCCGGGCGCGCGCCCGGCGGCGGAAACATCAATCGATTTGATCCGAGCATGGGCATGGGGGCTGCGCAGCACCTGCATATGCAACATTCCGGGGAGCACGATATCGCCCGCATATTTGAGCCGGCCGGTGACCTTGCTCGGGGCATCCATGCGCCGGACATTGTTGCCAATAAAGCTCTCGCCGGCATCGCATTCGTCAAGCGCGGTCATCTCAATCCTGCCGTTAAGAACATCGCGCGCGATCTCGACCGCTTCAAAAATCTTCGAATAGCCGGTGCATCTGCAAATGTTGCCGCCGAGATGTTCCTTGATTTCCTCGAAGTCAGCGTTCGGATTGTCGCGCAGCGCCGCCGTGGCGGCCATGACCATTCCGGGAATGCAATAGCCGCACTGGCTGGCGCCGGTCTTGTGGAATCCCTGCTGAAGAGCGCTCAACGAGCCGCCGCCGGCAAGGCTTTCAACGGTCTCGATCACCGTTCCGTTGGCCTTGGCGATCGGCATCAGACAGGATTTCACCAGCTTGCCGTCAACGAACACGGAACAGGTGCCGCATTCGCCGGCGCCACAGCCCTCCTTGGAGCCGGTAAGGTTGAGTTCGTCGCGCAGATAGTCGAGCAGCCGCATATGCGGCTTGGCCGGCTTGTCGATGGTGCGCCCGTTGACGGTCAGCTTCATCTCGAGATCAGGCATGGGCCAACTCCCTGGCGTCATCGACATTGAGCAGGATGCCGCAGTCAGCGAGCGCATTGTGCAAGGCGCGCTCGATGAACCCCTCGACCACGTGCCGGCGGTATTCCTGCCGGGTGCGGGATTTAATCAGTCCATCGCTCATTCTGGACGCGGCGCGGATAACATCAGAAGCAATCGCTTTTCCTTTTAGAAAAACTTCGATGTGTTCGAGCCGGACCGGCTTCGGTCCGATGCCGGCCATCGCCAGCCGGACATCGCCAAACGTCTTGCCATTGCCGGACGGTTTTACCAAACACGCCGCGCAAACCGCCGAAATCACAAGCGAGCGGCGCTGACCGACTTTTTCAAAGGCGCCGCCATAGCCCGGAAGGGCGTCGCAGATCACGGCAGTCACGATCTCACCTGCGTTGAGGTTGACCCTGCCCGGACCTTCGACGAAGTCGGCAATCGGCAGGGACCGCCGGGCGATGGCGCCGCCATCGAGCCGGGCGATCTCGACTTCGCCGTTGAGGGCCAGCATGGCGGGGGTGCCGTCGGCTGCCGGGGACGCGTTGACGAGATTGCCCACAAGCGTTGCCTGCTCGCGGATCTGATCGTCGGCAAACCACACCGCGCAATAGGGCATGCAGGGCAGGTCCCGCCGGATCTCGCCGCTATCAAGGAACCGCTGAAACGCCACGGCGGCGCCGAGGCGCAGCC
>CAYWBS010000095.1:0-3334 GCA_964456215.1 uncultured Hyphomicrobiaceae bacterium | reverse complement strand
CCAGCTCATCTATGCGGCTGATATCGATCAGCATGGGAAGGCGGACATCGCCGGCGCGTCCCTCGCGGGCCCATGGCAAGAGGTCGGTGCCGCCGGCGACCAGCCGGCTGCCGTCAGGCGCGCCGGCCCATTGGGCAAGGGCATCCTCAAGCGCTTCCGGCATCACATATTTGTCGCAAAGCAGCATTGCCGCATGGTCCTCTCGATCGTTATTCGGCGGCCACGGCCTGCGTGGACGCTGCATGCTCGTTCTTCACGACAACCTTGATGGCGTCGTCGATGCGTTCCTTGGCGTAGCGCAACGCCTCGGGCAGTTCGGTCATCGGGAACGTATGGGTATGAATGAGCGTGGCGTCAAAGCGCTTCTGCCGCATGAAAGCTTCCGCCCGGTGCGTGGCGGATTTGCCTTCGCCGCGAATCCCGTAGAGGTAGATATTATTGCGCACCAGATGTGCGACATCGACCGGCACCGGTTCATGGGGGAAGGCCGCAAGACAGATCTTGCCGCCGCGATTGACCATCCGCGCGGCTTCGTTGACGGCATTGGCGGCGCCGGCGCATTCAAGGACGTAATCGACGCCACCGCCATCCATGATTTTGCCGACGGCTTCGACCGGGTCTTCATTGCGCACATTGATGACGTGATCGGCGCCGAGCTTCCTGCCGATTTCGAGCCGGTTGTCGCGCGTTCCGGTCAGGATGACCGGCTGCGCGCCCATCGCCTTGGCCACGGCCACGCCGAGCAGGCCGGTCGGTCCGGGCCCGGTGACAGCAACGCTTTCGCCGGCAACAAGGCCGCCCAATTCCGTGAGCCCATACATGGCCGTGCCCGCGGTTACGACAAGTGTGGCTTCCTCATCCGACATGCCGTCATCGACATGAATCAGTGTGTTGATATGATTGACCTGATATTCGCAAAAGCCGCCATCTGTAGTGAAGCCGTTCGCCCGGTGGCCCTTGTCCTGATCGCCGTAATTCTTGCCGTAGTTATGGCAGGACGTATACATGCCCTCGCGGCATCGCTTGCATTGGCCGCAGCCGGCGTGGATTTCGACAGTGACGCGATCGCCGATGGCATATTCGTCGACGCCTGGCCCGAGCGCCACCACCGTGCCCATATATTCATGACCTGGGGTGAAGCCCTTGTTATGGGGTCCGCCGCCCTTGATCTGTGCCGGCGGTCCCTCATAGATGATGTCGAGGTCGGTCGCGCAGATGGCCACGGCATCGATGCGAACGAGGACGTGGGCGCGATCCGGCACAGGCACGGGCTTGTCCTGTAATGTGAGTTCTCCGGGATTGCCCAGTACCCAGGCTTTCATTGTCTCGGGAATTGGGTAGTCAGGGCTGGTCTTGACATTGTCAGGCATGCTCATCGGATTGACCTCAATAATTTCGGTTCGCTTTATGCAGCGTCCGTTTTCAGGGGCGCGCGCTCAGGCGGACTGCCCAACAATTCGGACATGACGGTTGTCGACTGGCGCACTGCGCGGGTGACGGCATCGAAATGTTCGCCTTCGGCGCGGGTATTCGGCATCGAGCAGCCGATAGATCCGATGACGGCGCCGGCATGATCGCGAATGGCGGAACCGACGGATGTTACGCCCGGTTGGAATTCTTCGTGGTCCACGGAAAAGCCATTGCGCCGCACAAGCCGCAAATTCTCAATCAGCTCGGCAAGGCTGGTGATGGTGTTGTCCGTAAAGCGGGTAAGACCCTTCTCGGCGACGACCCTGGCGATCTTGATTTCCGGCAGCCAAGCCAGGATCGCCTTGCCGGTCGCGGTGGCATGGGCGGCGTTCGTTGTGCCGCCGCCGTCCGTGCCCACGCCAACCGGCCGGGTCGAATCGAGCTTCGCCAGATTTGTCAAATCGTAACCCTGCATGGCTGCCAGATGTACGCACTCACCTGTCACCTGATTGAGCTTACGCAATTCGGGCATGGCGATGTCGAGGATATTGAATTGGCGCAACCGGCTGTCCGACAGCTCCAGAATCTTGTTGCCGATGAAATAGGTTCGCCCGCGCGGATTTTGACTGGCATAGCCGCGCTTTACCAGCGTCGACAGCAAATGATGACAGGTGGATACGTTAAGGCCGGTCACTTTTGAAATTTCACGCAACTGCACTTCGCGTTCCGAGCCGGCCAGAAATTCAAGAATATCGAATGCCCGCTCCACGGATTGAACCGTGCGACTGGCCCGAAGACCGCGCAGCGGAACAGGGCTCCCATCGCCGCCGGTTGCGGAACGTGCAGAATTCACGACGCCATCCTACATTTGTTGGCAACGTGACTTATCAGTGCGTACATTGGCGGCACTATATTAAATGGCCGCGGCACGTCAATAACTTTTCAAACTGTCAAATAACATTTGCAAATAGGAAACTTACAGGCTTCTGCCCAACGTCAAGGTCAAGAGGCGCCGGCACCCGGCAAGAACCCAATCCAACGCGGCGTCTGTTTCCGGCAGGTGCCCAATCCGATACGTTGCCGGATTGTCGGGAAGTCCTGCTTCGGACACTCAACTTTGCGTTGTCGTGTTCATGGTCATTCAAGTCCACCGTCCGCATTGCGGGCATGGTGTTCTTCATCACCATCTCTTCGACGGTTTTCAGCCAGATCTTGGCTTATTCGGGAGCGAGCGCCGGCATGCTCAAATGGGTCACGGCCTTTGAAATCCCGGAACTGGCCATGTTGCTGTCGATGTTTGCTTCGCTCTTGTTGCTCGGCATGTTCACGGACCCGGCTTCCATGACGCTTTATTTGCCGGGCCTGATGAATTGATAATTCGATCAAAAAACGCGAAAGCGACCACAGTCATGGCGGCCCCCTGTGAAAGCGGCGTCGCAAATCTGGTTTATTTCCAAGTGTCGAAACCGGCCTGCATCAGATTGTGTGTCTGAAGCTTGCTTGATGCGACTTCTTGGCCGACCGAATGGATTGGATTGGGACTGATGACACTGGTTCCGGGGACATCTGTGGTCCCGATAGGGCGGTGCAGAGCGCGAAAGAAAAACCTCCGACCGGAGACGGCTGGGGGAAAAAGGATGTCGTGGGTAATGAGCTTTGCGCCAAGAGGCAATGTCCGGCGCAATCGAACGTCAATTGCAGATAGGGGCGGGAAGTACCATCGACAATTGACGTCGCCCGAGTCCAATATGGATCATGCCAAAGATTTGTACAGGGACCTTGGCAGCGCGAATTCATCAGACTTTAGGCCGTTTCATGTTTTGTTCTGAAAATTCATTCGCGTTTATCCCCTTGAAACAAGTATATAAGGAATAGCCAATGCTGGTTGATCCATATGCTGGTGCATGGGAAACTCGTTTCTCAT
>CAYWBS010000094.1:0-9016 GCA_964456215.1 uncultured Hyphomicrobiaceae bacterium | reverse complement strand
TATCCCGGCGGTCATAAGGATTGCGTGTAGGTTTTGCGTTTGGGAGGACCTCGATGACCTTGCAGGATGGCTGGCTGCAGATTTCGACTTCCGGTTTCGCGGCGCTCAATCAGTCCCGCCCGCCCAGCCATCTCGTCAAGGAGCTAGTGCAGAACTCGCTGGACGCCGTCGGCGACGGGCCCGGCGTTGTGGCCCTCGACTATCAACACGGCGACGGCGAATTCTATATCGAATGCAGCGACAGCGGAACGGGGATCGAGGATCTCGCCACGGTCCAAGTGGTCTATCTGACGCTGAAAACGGACAGCCATCTGAAACGCGGCCGTTTTGGGCGCGGCTTCAAGGAAATTCTTTCGGTCGCCAACGCCGCCGAGGTGGCAAGCGGCATGAAGGAAATCGCGTTCTTCTTTCAGGACGGCCGGCAGGTCACACAGCAAGCCAGGCGAACGGAATTTTTGCCTGGTACCACCGTCCGTATGGCCTTTTCCTGGGGTGCGAAGATCGCCGAAGGGTTCGATACCTATTTCCGCACATTTCTGGTGCCGGAAAACATTGAGTTCCTGGTCAATGGCGCAAAGATCCCGTCGCGGCCGGTTTGTTATCTGGTGCCGCAGCTTTTGCCGACCGAGGTCTATGATCCCGAAACCCACAGCTGGAAAAAACCGCGCCGCAAGACGGTGGTCGAGCTTGTGGAGGCCATGCCCGACGAAGAGCCTTTCATTTATGAAATGGGTATTCCCATCGCACCTGCCGAATGGTCGATTTCGCTCCATGCCAATGTGCAGCAGCGCGTGCCCATGAACCCGAACCGCGACGCGCTGGCGTCAGGATTTGCGAAGAGAATTCACGCCGGATGTCTTCCTGTGGTCCTCGATGATCTGACGCCGGAACAGACGACGGCGGACTGGGTTGCCTCGGCGGGGCTCGGCTGCGACGACGACATTCAGCAGGAAATATTGAAGAAGGCCTTCGGCGAGGACGCCGTCCGGTCGGTTCCCACAATGGGCAAAAGGGATTACGACGACGATGCCGAACGGGCAGGGGCGACGATCCTTAAAACCTCGCAGATGTCCGGCGGCTTTCGCCTGATGGCGAAATCACATCTTCGCTCGGCGAAGGACCTGGTTCATAAGGTCGAGGCTGAGCGCTCCCAGGAGGCCGCCGAACATGGCTTCAAGCCCGAGGATCTAAGGAGCGATGGGGACGAGCGGCGGCAATGGATCGAGCGCCGCGGCGGCCGCCGGCATGTCGATGGGTGTTTGTCCTTTGCGGTGTGGTTCTGCCAGCAGCTGCTCGATTCGACCAACGAGCATCATGAACCTGCAGTTACCGGTCGACTGGCTCTGGGCAATAGGCCGCAATTGTTCGGTGCTACGGTGAGCACGTTCCTGGCCCATTGGAGCGGCGAAAACGAGCTGACGCTCGCCCTTGAAGCTGATTGTTTCTGGGAAGATCCGCTCGGCGCCGAGTGCCTGAGCATATTGGTCCATGAGGCGGCGCATTCGCGCAATATGCATCACGCCAAGAGCTTCAATGATGAAGTCGAGCGGCTGGCGGGAATCGCGGCCCAGACGATGTTCAGTTATGCCGAGCTGATCCGGCAGCGATGGCCGGCGCTCGTTTGACTTGGCGAACACCGCGCGAACCGCCGATCATGAACCGATGCCAGTCGTTACTGGGCCGGAGTCTTCGCCACACCGTCCGGCTTCGGCTGATACGCCCTGACGCCGCCCGGCGGAGGGCGCATTGAACGGACGCCGCCTGGTTTGCTCTCGGGCGGGCGGCCGCGGACGGCCCCGGGAGTGCCGCCGATTGCCGGATCATGGATGGTCGGGCAATTGCCGATCAACCTGTTCAGCCATCCGCATTTCGGCCGCCGCAGATACTCCAAAAGCGTGCCGGTGAACGGACCGTCCAGCGTATAGGTCCGCTGCTGCGGTTTTCTCAGGATGTGGACGGTGGCGCCGTCCGGAATCCTGAGCCTGGCATTATCCGGCAGCACTGTTCCGCTGCGCAGGTTCGGGGCGGTCGATGTAATGACATGAAGCTCCGCCCTTGCTGCGCCGGTCAATGCATATTGCGCGGTCAGCAATATGCTTAAGGTTGCCACTGCGGCTGTCATCGTCTTTCGCATCCGACACCTCCTTGCCGTCAGGCCGGCAAACCGAGCCTGCGCCGTGTCCAATGATAGAAATGGCCGCTCGTCACGCCGACGATCCAGGCCATAAACAACGTTGTTGAAGGAATTATGAGTTTAGCAAACCAAAAAGCAGCCCCGCCGAGGGCGATCAGGACGATGACACCGGCAAAACTTACGAAAACATCGTAGCGCTTTAGCCGGAAGCGGTATCCGAGGCAGAAGCCGAACCATCCGAGCAGAAAGAGCGTTGCGAACTCCGCCGGACGGGGCACTTCGACGACAGATCTTTTGTCGAGCAGCTGCGCCAATATCTGCGCGTGCACCCAAACGCCGGGATAGTCGGCGCCGTCGAGAATGGACAAGGGTGTCCGGTGCCGGTCCCTGTCAATAAAATCTCCGCCTATAAGAACAATTTTGCCCCTCATCAGGTCGCGTTGAGCAACCGGCAGGACGCTTTCTCCAATCCCGGACCCGTCCACGGGCTCGTGTTCGGGAACGCGGAGCGTCGCGAAGAGTTCGGCACCCTGCGCCTCGGGGGGAAGCTGCCAATCAATATAACTCGACTTCGGCGTAAAACGCCTGCCGCTCACTTCCGCAAGTAATTGCGCAAGGCTCTTTCGTTTTGTTTTGTCCGGCGATGGTTCCGACAGGAACCGGACGACATCGTCGCTGAGTGAGAACCGGTCTTCCTTGTGCTTGAAGAACAAATGTCCCGCGGGCCGTCCGAGACGGGCGATAAAGTCCTCCTGGCGCTTCAGATCGCGTGGCTTGACACGCCAGGCGCGGCGATCGATGGCGCCAACGATCACCGGGGACCTGGCCTGCCGTATTGCCTGGACAAGTGCGCGATTTTTTGCTTCTTCCGCCGGCCGGTCAAATATGAAATCGAGACCGATTGCCTTCGGTCCTGCGCTGTCGACCGCGCGGACGATTTCGGCGATAAGCGCCCGGTCGACGGGCGAAAGCCACCAATATTTTGACAGGCTGTCGTCGTTGATCAGGACGATCGCAATGTCGGATCTTTGTTCCTTGGCGCGATCGGAAAGGATGGCGGTGCGCCAATCATAGGTCACTTTGTCGGGCGCTTCCGGCAAAAGGCTGTTTTCCGCCAGGAACATCAGCGCGGCGGCGACGATAACGCTCCATATCGCCCCTGAAACGAGACCCCTGGCCCTGGCAACCTGATTACCAAGTTCAGGCGCCGACTTATTGATTACTGCCACTGACTAGTACCGCAAATTAAAAATAAAAATTCCTTGCAACAGATAACAGCACCACGATCCGATGCCAATATCGCTTTACCCGCTTCCCGATCCGGTCTTGGGCTTCGGCTCTGAAAGAGTGGGGCGTTACCGATGGTCCTGTTTTATTCGATCGGCCAATTGCACCCACTGCCTTGGCGTCAGCCTTCCGACAAACTTGAAACTCCCGTCGCCGAGCGGTTCGAAGATCAGGGCTTCGCCCTCGTCCGGGTTGAGCCCGGTGGCGGCGAGGGCCAGATTGCCGTGGGCGACGAAAAGATTATTTGTGCCGGGGGCCGGCCGCGCGGCCAGTCTGGTCCGCGCACGCTTGGCAACCGCCGCCTTGCCGCCGGCGTACACCGCTGCCCTCAGGTTCATGAGATCGTGAGTCGTCTCGACTTCGCCGGACGCCATCAGCCGCGCCGTTTCAACGGTCCGGCAATAGGGGCTTGAGAAAACCTGCCCAAGCGGAATTCCCAAGGCCTTTATGGCTTTGCCCGCGGTGCTGGCATCAGCGCGCCCTTTATCGGAAAGCTGCCGTATTTTCTTCGGGTCGCAGCTGGTCCAGTCCCCTTCCTTACGGATATTATCGGACTGTGACCAGTCCGTCGCCGCGTGGCGAACATAGAGATTGTATCCGCCTTGTCTGAGCGCCCGGATCAGCGCGTCGCCGGACAAGCTCCCTTTGTCTTGTGCGGCTGCGGCGGTGGCGAATACGGCCATCAGCGTTGCCAGGCCGGCAAGAGTAAGCCGGGCCGCGGGGCTTTTTCGTTGACTCACCGGCTATCCCTTCTCCAAAGTTGGCCCATCCGCACATTTCACGCCGGCGGGGCATCATTCCCGCGCAAAATCCGCCAATCCTATTGGTGCTCCGCGCAATATTTTTCCATTGTCCCTTTTGCAATCTCTCTTCTCGGCTGCAAGATCTCCAATGGCGCTTTTTTGGCCACCAGCGTCATGCACTTCTGCAAATCTACCTCCTGCAAAATCCTGATGATCTTCGTCAAACCCCGACCGATAAATCGCCAGAGCGCCTTTTCATTGGCACGGCGATCCGCAAGAGGACCGGTGATATAGCGCGCCATATCCTTCAGCCGCTCTTCCGACAATGGATGGGTGGCTTTCTCGTGCAAGAAATCCTGCCACTTGTCCTCGGAGCTGAACGCGCCGCGATGGGGCAGGCT
This sequence comes from uncultured Hyphomicrobiaceae bacterium, assembly GCA_964456215.1. Lineage (GTDB taxonomy): Bacteria > Pseudomonadota > Alphaproteobacteria > Rhizobiales > BFAS01 > MnTg02. The sequence goes on along the minus strand of CAYWBS010000094.1, from coordinate 4,451 downwards.
GTAGAACTGCGCCTGGAAGAAAAAAACGGCGCCCAAGGGAGGCGTGCCGGTTCTTTCGAGAATGCCGAGAGCGAAGCGGTCCGCCTGGGTTTCGTCGGCACGTGCCTGAGATTTGGTGATCTCGTCATAGCCGCGATGCTTGAAGAAAATATGGCCGAGTTCGTGAAGCAGAATGAAGGCGAAGGCTTCATTGCGGAAGCTCAAGGAGAGCTTGTCGACCTTGGGGTCTTTGAGCGCATTCCTGGGAACGCCGAGGGCTTCGAGCAATGGCGGATACTGTCCATTGGGGAACTCTTGCAGGGAGCGATGTTCCAGCATCGTAAAATAGATATCGATAGTGCTCAGGCTGTAACCGTTCCTGTAGAGCCATGCGTAGGCCGTCGTCAGATCCTCGAGGATCTTGAGAGAGAGAACCGGCATGACGACGACGGGACGGCCGTCTCGGGCATAGGCATAGAAATTCAGAAAATAATCATCGCTCTTCGGCAATGGAAATTCGAACGCGACCCGGTCGAGCGCTCTTTTTTCGTTTGCCGTCAGGCTCGGTTTGATGCCGATATCGAAAATTTTGCGGATGGCGGTTTCCAGACGGCTTTTGTCCTTCCGCAATTCAGAAAGATTATAAATCCTGCCGAGGTCTTGCGCCAAAGCCGGGCCGGACAAAATAAGGAATTTCAATATCAAAGCTGCGAAAATACCCCGGAACTTCATATTGCCTCCTTGCCGGAAACCATCATTTAAGCCATCACAACAATCCTGTCCGAATTTAGAATCGGATCATGGCAATCATATTGTGATGGACCGCGCGGCCGAAACCGTTGAAAGGTTTCCGAATGGTTCAGCTTACAGATTACGAAGAGGCCCTGCTTGGGGGACTGGAGGGGGGGCCGCGGGCCGCGGCGATGCGGCATCTGATTGCGGTTGCCGATTTCTTCGACGCTGAAGATCTGGTCGAAGTAAGCCAGGTTCACCTGATGGCGGACAGCGAGGCCCTCGGTGTTGCCGGTATTCTCTATTTGGAAGACCTCGCGCGCCATCCGCGGGATCAGAGAAGCGTAAAGATTCCGACCGTCACCGACCCGCGCGGGGCCGATTTCAAATCCTATGAACGGATCCGGCAGGATCGCTCGATCGTCGAGCTGGAAGCGCGGACGCGCGACGCCTTCATCGCCCTCGGCGTGATGATGACGGACACATGCATCAACTACCAGACGATTTGTCCGCCGGTCATGGGCGAACATGTCGCGTTCGGCGATACGGGATCGAGCATTTATGCAAATTCGGTGCTTGGTGCGCGCACCAATTTCGAAGGCGGACCGTCGGCGCTTGCCGCCGCCTTGACGGGGCGCGTTCCCCGCTATGGATTTCATTTGGACCATGTCCGCAGAGGCAGGAAACGCTTTGTAGTCAGCGAAGCGCCGGACGATTTTGCCGAATGGGGCGCCCTTGGCGGCCTCATCGGCGAGCGGATGACCTCTTACTTCGATGTGCCGGTCATCGAGGGGATCGGCCGGGCGCCGACGTCGGATCAGCTCAAGCACTTCGGCGCGGCGATGGCGTCCTTCGGCTCGACACCGCTCTTCCACATGACCGGCGTCACCCCCGAGGCGCCGGATCTGGCAGGCGTGATGGATTGTCCGGCGCCCGAACCCGCTACGATCACCTCCGAGGATCTCAGGGCCTTCGAGGCGCGCTATAAGCGGAACGATGACCGACTGGATGTCGTTGTATTCGCGGCGCCGCAATTATCGCTCATCGAGATGAGGGAGCTTTCCGAGCGGCTGGACGGCAAAATGATCAGTCCCGGCGTCACGCTGATCGCGGCGACAAGCCCCGAGATCAAGAATGCCTGTGACCGTATGCAAATCACGGAACGGATCGAGGGGGCGGGCGGAATTGTCTTGGAAGGTGTGTGTTTCTACCAGATGCACGCCCGCCAGATCGGCGAAGCGAATGGCTGGACCCGGCTGATGAGCAATTCGGCAAAGCTGATCAACATTCTCGGCGGCTACGGTTATGAGCCGATGCTGGCGTCCATGGAGCGCTGCGTTGCCAGCGCCGTCGCCGGAAGGGTCCTATAGATGACGGTGATCGAGTTGAAAACCCATCCGGGCATCGGCGCGGGGATCGTCGAGGGTCCGGCGCTGGTCGCCAAGGACAATTTCAGCGCCCGCTATGACCTTGACCTGCGCAAAGGGATTTTTTCGCGGCCGGAGCACAAACTTGCGGGCCAGTCTTATGACGGACGGGTGCTGGTGCTCGACTTGGCCAAGGGCGGTGTCGCCACCGCCTGGATGCTTTACGCCATCAAGGAAAGCGGCAAGGCTCCAAAGGCGCTTTTGCTCAATCGCGCCAATCCGATTATGGCGCAGGGCGCGGCGTTCGGCGGCATCGCGCTGTTGGACCGGTTTGACGTGGATATCACGCAAATCATCAGGACCAGCGACAGGGTGCGCGTCGATCCGATGCAGGGCGTCGTCACGATACTGCGGGACGATTAGTCGAGCGAGGCCGCCCTGAGTTTGGCGCCATAGCGGCCGGACAAAACAATTGACAGAGGCTGTGTTTGGCGGTTCATCGGGCCTCACACGCTCTCGCCCAATTCTTTGCAGGTAGCTTCCATGTCCAAATCCCTCGTCCAATCCCAGTTCGCCAAATCCGCCGAAAGCTACGTCACAAGCAAGGTTCACGCCAAGGGCGCGAGCCTCGCACGGCTGGTGGAGCTGACGAAACCGCAGCCGGACTGGCGTGTCTTGGACATCGCAACCGGCGCCGGACACACGGCGCTCGCCTTCGCGCCCCATGTCAAAACCGTCGTGGCCAGCGATCTGACGCCGGAAATGCTGGCGGTCGCCAGGGGGCTCGCGGAGCAGCGGGGTCTCGCCAATATCACCTTTCAGGATGCCGATGCCGAAGCCCTGCCGTTTGACGATCGGACATTCGACCTGGTGACCAGCCGCATCGCACCGCACCACTTTCCGCATCCGGAAAAGTTCGTCGCCGAAGCGGCGCGGGTGCTGAAGCCCGGCGGGTTGTTCGCCCTGGTTGACAATATTTCACCGGACAAGGAGATCTTGCCGGATTTCCGTGACGAGGAGCTGGCGGCGGCGGCGGCCGATTACAACATGTTCGAGAAGCTCCGCGACGAAAGTCACGTGCGGGCGCTCGGCGTCTCGGAATGGCGGCGGCTGCTTGCCGAGGCGGCCCTCGACCTCGAACATTCTGAATTCCTGACCAAGGACATGGAATTCGAGACCTGGGCGTCGCGCATGCATATCGACGACGCCGTCAAGGCGGATCTGAGAGACCGGCTGGCCAAGGCGTCTCCTGCCTTGCAAGCGTTTCTCAAGCCGGACCTCAGACCGGACGGCTGGACCTTCAGATTGACGGAAGCGATCCTGATTGGCCGGAAGGCGGTTTAATTTCGGTCCGGAAATCTGTTTGAATTTTGCGGGCCGGGCGCCGTTTATAACTGCGCCCGGAACTTCCATGCCGACATTGGTTGGTTCATAAACCACCATCGTCGACGCATAATAATGCGGAAGATTCAAGCCTGGTCCGGCGGAGGGAGAGAAAAACCCCGATGCCCTATTGGGCACCGGGGCCAATGGTCAAATTGCTCAGATGGAATTAGTTGCCCGCTGAGAAAGCTGTTTGAGCCCATTCCGGATAGTCGGATGTATCCGCCGATGCGACCGAGGCCGTACCGATGATGCTCAGAGCAACGATTGCAGCCATAAGAATCGCTTTCATTTTCTTTTTTCCTTTACATCAGACCGCAACTGATTTGCGGCTCGGCACAATATCTGTGGCGGCAAGTGGAAAAAGAAAACGCCTTCACGCTTAAGTGATCCTCTTGAAAAGAGGGGGCGCAACGCCCAACGGTAGGTAACTGAAAATCTCCAACTGCGCAGCGGGGGTGTCCTTATTTCGGCACTAATCGCCACACTTCCGGGCCGGTCGCCGTCTGTAACTGCGCCTGGAATATTCATGCCGACATTAATTTGGTCAGAAATCTGCTTCTACATTGCATGAACAATGTGGACGGGGTTACAAACCCCGCCGGGCGACGGTATTCGCAATGAACAAGTATTTTCATGATCTTGGAAAATGGATCGCTGAAAACATGTTCAGTGACGCGCTGCGCGGAGTATTTGCCGACAAGTTCGAAGAACTCGGAATTGGTGCAGGCATAGTTTTCGTTCTAACAACGATTCTCACAGTTTTGGCCTGGCCGGCAATATGGGAACTTCTGATATCAATTTTGATATGGATGGGGATTGCCCCTGAACCTGAATGGGCCAAGCTTGATCCCGACGACTTCGCGCTCATGAATAAGGCTTTTGAGAATCGACACGTTCGTGTTTGCCTCGCGCGAAAATTGAATGAATTTCCTCGCATATATCCCCTTGACGTACGGACTTTGGCTTCCTATATTTGAGGTATAGGAG
>CAYWBS010000093.1:0-9069 GCA_964456215.1 uncultured Hyphomicrobiaceae bacterium | reverse complement strand
TCCGATTGCCGCACCATCCCGCGGCGGGAAAAACAGGCACAAGTCAAGATTACCGCGATGCGTGGTTCGTCGGCTACACGGCGGATTATACAGCCGCGGTATGGCTCGGCAATGATGACGGACGATCCATGAACCGGGTCACCGGCGGCGGCCTGCCTGCCCGGATGTGGCATCAAATCATGATGGCAGCTGTGGATGGCAGGCGACCGCGCTCCCTGCCGGCGCCAGCATGGGGCTCCGTGGCGAAAATGCCGCCCGTTGGCTATGGGCAGAACAAGACGCGGTGGAACGGACTCAACGGGGACTTCTTAAGATGGGTGTTTGGCGAGCCAGGCCCGAACGGCTAGAACCACTTCCAAAGCCCCGAATCAATCGAGTCTCCCGGAACATTTGGAGGGGATTCCAAGCAGATTTCGCATCATGGGCAGCGGCGCCTTTGCCGCGGTTGGGTATCGAGCTCAGCTCCCATAGCGGTGCAAATCGATCCCATGAGCGACAAGCCACGACTGCGCACTTCTCAGTCTTGGATATGTCTGCTGAACAAGGCTCCAGAATTCGTCGCCATGATTCATTTCCCTGAGGTGGGCGACTTCATGTGCGGCAACATAGTCAAGCACGAAGTGCGGCGCGAGAATAAGCCGCCAGGAAAAAGACAGCACGCCGCTCGAAGAGCATGAGCCCCACCGGCTTGCCTGGTCGCGGATGGACAGTTTCTTGGGGCAAAGACCAAGGTTTTCCGCATGCCATGAGACCCTCTCGTCAAGGTCTTTTCGGGCCTGTTCGCGCAACCAATCCTTCAGGCGGCGCGGAGCGTGATTTTCGACGCCCGCGACCTTGAGGCGCGGCAAGGTTTTTTTGGCGGCGCGTTTCTGTTTCCGCAGTTTGCTCGCCGGCCCAAGAGACCTTTGTATCGATACGACGCCGCGCCGCCGCTCCGGGCCGACGAATTCAATCATATGCATCTTTCCGCGCAGCGGGATTACGGCGCCATGATGGAACGGCACCGGAGCCGGCAGCGCCTCGATGCGCTGGCGCAGCCAACTCATATGGCGGTTCAGGAAGGCCGCGGCTTCCTCCGTACTGCAGTCCATCGGCACGGTCATCACCGGGTGCCTGTCGCGGTGGCTGATTCGCAAAGTCAGGCGTCGTGCACGCGGATTTCGCTTGATTATCAACGGCGCGTTCAGACCGGCTACGCGGATCGCGGACTTGCCGTCAAGGTCTTTTGTCAGTCTTCTTAGAATGGTGACCCTCCGCAATCTGATGCGCCGAACCGCCATGAAGGCCGCCCGAAAACGAGCTCCCAACTTGGCCATACGACCGATTTTTTTTCAAGACGTCTCAATGATTATTTTGACGCCAAACGCGGACCGGCTCAATTGTGCAGCCGAAGCACAGTTAAAATTCGCGCTCCGATATAATATAACACCACCGAACAAATCAAGAACAAAAAACAGCAAAGCAACACAAATCGGGCGAATTTCTTTATTTTTTAGGTGTTTAGGGAGGGTTCGCTGAATTCCTGGGAGACTCATGGCTTTCGACGAATTTTGAAATTCGCGGCGCAATTTCGGTGCGGAAACGGGAGCCATTAAACACGCCATAATGACCGACGCCCGTTTGTATATACTGTTGCTTTTTCGATGCCGGAAGACCGGAACACAAACCGTGCGCCGCCGAGCACTGTCCAACGCCGGTAATGTCGTCCCTCTCGCCTTCGACCGTGAGCAAGGGCGTATTTTTGATGGCCGCCGGATCGACCAGCCGATTGCGATGGGTCATAACGCCACGCGGCAACGCATGGCGCACAAAGACGGTTTCCACGGTTTGCAAGTAGAATTCAGCCGTCAGATCCATAACGGCGAGATATTCGTCGTAGAAATCCTTATGTTTTTCAACGGAATCTCCGTCGCCGTCGATCAGGTGGCGAAACAAGTCCTTATGGGCCGTCATATGCCGATCCAAATTCATGGTCATGAAACCGGTAAGTTGCAGAAATCCAGGGTAGACGTGTCGGCCAAAACCGCGGTTCGGCCACGGCACGCGCATGATGGCGTTCTTTTCGAACCAGGCGACGCCACGGGATTCGGCCAGTTTATTAACCAGGGTTGGATTGAGACGGGTGTCGACGGGGCCACCCAGCAAGGTCATGCTGCGCGGCGCTTTGGCGCTGCCTACCGCTTCCATGATCGAGACCGCGGCAAGCACTGGAACCGATGGCTGGCAAACCGCGACAACGTGAACATCTCCATTAAAATATTCAAGAATTTCAATTAGATAATCAATGAAGGTATCGAGATCGAAATGGCCCTCATGGACAGGAACCTCGCGGGCGTCCTGCCAATCGGTAATGTAGACATCGTGACGGGGCAGGAGATCTCTGACTGTTCCCCGCAGCAAGGTGGCATAATGGCCGGACATTGGCGCAACAATGAGCAGCCGGCTTGCGGCAGCGTTCCCATTTCCCGGTAATTTTCGATGGAAATTCAATACCTTGCAAAATGTCCGGCGCCACACTGTCTGCTCTTCGACGGCTATTTGCTTGCCGGCGATAATTGTTTCGGAAATACCAAAGGCAGGCTTGCCATAGCGGCGCGTCGTCCGCTCGAACAATTCGCAGGTCGCGGAAGCGCGGCGGCCAATTGCCGTGTGGGAGATGGGATTGAAAGGATTATTGAGCAGTAGCCGGCAGGAATCCGCCGCGGCGCGCGCGGGCCCCAGAGCGACATGACTCAATTCATACCAATGATAGAGCATAAGATCTTCCCCCTACCCAAAGATTTCTCGGCGATCAGGCGCGCATTTTATGCGCTGCAGCATTCTCAGCGAGAATATACTGCGGCGCAATATTATGATTCGAAATCTTACGGAACTCTAGAGCCGGGCGCACCTCCCGACAAGTAAAAATCTCAGAACGCCCTCGGCGGGAAGGTGTATATTTTACAACAGTTTAGCCAGGCGCTCCGTGATTACGGCAGGTTTCGTTCCATGGGGGAAATGGGTGACATATTTGCCCTGCTCATCCATTAAATAAATAAAGGCGCTGTGGTTCATCAGATAGTTCTCGTCGCCGGCGTCCTTATCCGTCACCTTGGCGTAGTAGACCCGGTACGCTTTCGCCACGTTGCCGATTTCCTCGGCCGAACCCGTCAAACCGGTCAGGAGCGGATGAAAATTCTGCAAATATGAAGCAAGCTGCTGTTGTGTATCCCGCTCCGGATCAATGGTGATGAAGATCGGGGCAATGCGTTTCGCCTTCGGCCCCAGATTGTCGACGGCCGTCGTCAGAATTTGCAGATCGGCGGGACAGACATCCGGACAATAGGTATAGCCAAAATAAACCAGCATGAACCGGCCGCGAAAATCGCGATCCGTTAGCCGTTTTCCGTGCTGGTCGGTAAGGCTGAACGGGCCTCCGACCAGCGCCGTTCCGATGCTTTTCCCGGGTATTGCGACGCCGCCACTCGGCCACACGCCGGGAAATGCGGCCAACCCGATAAGGCTGCCGAGAAGGAATGCGCAAAAGATAACGATAAACAATCTGACCGGCATGTAACTGCTTTTCCAGATTCCGTGGCCCACAAAATATGTGGCGAGACAGCGCCTATCCGTCAAGGCTCTTCAACCAAGCGTGGGAGTGGTCTATACGAGCCAAAAATGCCTATGCCATGCTACAATACCAGTTCGCGTAGCTTCAAGACAGGCGGCAGTGTCAAGAATGCCGGAGCAAATCAAAACCATGCGTGCAATACCTCCGCTGGACTACCAGCCGGGTACCAGCCGCCTGCGCCTCAGGACATTGATTCGCCTGCGCTGGATCGCCGTGATCGGGCAGGCGACGGCCGTGTTTGGCGTATATTACGGTCTTGGCTTTGATCTGCCTTTAGGCATCTGCCTGCTTTTCATCGCACTCTCGGTCGGCTTGAACATTTTGCTTCGCGTCCGCTATTTGGCAAACCAGCGGCTGAAGAGCATCTACGTGATGCTCATGCTCAGCTATGATCTCCTGCAATTGTCAGCATTGCTCTATTTGACCGGCGGGCTGCAAAATCCGTTTTCGATCCTGCTCATCGTTCCGGTCACGGTATCGGCATCGACGCAACTGCCTCCCTATACGATCGTTCTCGGGGCATTTGCCGTTGCCTGTACAACGGTGTTGGCGCTCGTTTCCGAGCCACTTCCGTGGTTCGCGGGCCAGCACCTCGAGTTACCCTTGCTGTTCAAACTTGGCGTTTGGTCGGCGATCGTTTGCGGTACGCTTTTTACCAGCCTTTATGCTTGGCGGATAGCCAAGGAAGCGCGTCTCATGTCCGATGCATTGGCGGCGGCGGAAATGGTTCTTGCCAGGGAACAGCAACTTTCAGCCCTGGACGGCCTCGCTGCCGCTGCCGCACACGAGCTCGGCACGCCACTTTCGACCATCAGCGTCATTGCCAAGGAAATGGAACGCGATGTGCAGAAGGGCAGTGCGCTGGAAGAGGATGTCAAGCTGATTCGCTCGGAGGCCAAGCGCTGCCGTGAAATTCTCGGCAGGCTGATGGAGCATGACGGAAAGGCGGATCAGATGTTCGACCGTCTGCCCTTGACCCAGCTCATTGAAGAAGTCGTCCACCCTCACCGGGCCTTGGGAACGGAAGTCGCCCTCAAGGCGGCGCCGGCGCAGGGCATGAGCGCTGAAGCCGTAAAGGAGCCCCTCATTCTTCGAAATCCGGGCGTTCTCTATGGGCTGGGGAACATTATTGAAAATGCAACCGACTTCGCGCGCACCGGTGTCGAAATCTCAGCCCAATGGGCGGCGGACGAGGTGGTCGTTACAATCGCCGATGATGGGCCGGGCTTCCCACCGGCGATAATGGAGCATTTGGGGGAGCCCTATGTGACGGCACGCTCGGCAAGCAAGACAAAAATGCGGACAGATGATGATCGAACCGGTCTCGGATTGGGGTTTTTCATCGCCAAGACACTGCTGGAGCGATCGGGGGCAACTCTCAGGCTGAAAAACCGCGATAGCCCGGAAACCGGCGCGGTCGTCAGAATCACATGGCCGAGAGACCATATCGATCTGAACCGGATCGATTTTTCCGTCGCCGCCGAATAGCTCCCGAATCGACCTTTTCGATTCGCCAAATTGCCGATTTAATGCTCAAAACGCGTATATTGGCGTCGAGAACGCCCGGATTTCCGATTGAACGAAGCGCCAATATGCGCGCGCGCGTTTCGATCCGGAATTTGAACCAGGAGGAGTCGGCGGCATCTTTGGAGAAATCGAACCACAAACGCGCGGTAAAGATAAAGCGCGTGGATCAGGCGGGCAGACGGGTGCTTGCCGGCTTTCGCATGATGCGCTATGCGCGAGCCGGACTGCCCACCTGCTTTTGCCCGGCTAGCTGGAAGGTTTGCGAAAGATGACGGAAAGTTCGACTGAAAAGCCAGATGGCGCTGGGATGCCCAAGGATAACAGCCTGGTAATTGTCGATGATGACCGGCCATTTCTCAATACGCTCGGCAAGGCGATGGAGGCGCGCGGTTTCGACGTCCGCCTGGCGCAATCGGTTCAGGAAGGTCTCGACCTGATCCGGGAAAATCCGCCGGCCTACGCCGTCGTCGACATGCGGCTTGAGGATGGCAATGGCCTCGATTTCCTCGAGAGCTTGAGTGAGATTCGTCCGGAAGCGCGCGCGATCGTATTGACCGGCTATGGCAATATCGCGACAGCCGTGACGGCGGTAAAACTCGGCGCCGTGGACTACCTCGCAAAGCCCGCTGACGCCGACGATGTTTATGCGGCGCTCATGGCGGCTTCCGGCGAGAAGGCTTCGCCTCCGGAAAACCCGATGTCAGCCGACCGCGTCCGTTGGGAACACATTCAACGGGTCTACGAACTCTGTAACAAAAACGTTTCGGAAACGGCCCGCCGGCTGAATATGCATCGCCGCACCCTGCAGCGCATTCTCGCCAAGCGCGCCCCCAGATAGGCCGAAAGCCTTGTCGCGGCGTAACGGTTCACGATCCCGTGGTTGCGTCAAGGTCGTAAAGGTCGTGCAAACGCAATGCCGCGGTCCGCGTCACGCGCAGGAGGACCGCCTTGCGGCGGGCGCCTGGAATTCTATCCTCTGGCGCATCCCGGACGATTTCACCTCCATACCGGTCGGCGATGATCAGCCCCGCTTCTTCAGGCAAAATCTCCGCGGGAAATTTCTTCGACACAGCGAAATAGAGGCGATCGCAATAATCCAGATAGTCAGGCCATTTGCTGTCGGATCGGTAGTCCTCGACGCATGACTTGATTTCAACAATCACCAAAGCGCCGCTGCCGTCCACCGCCGCGACGTCCGCGCGCCGCCCATTGCCCAGGACGAGTTCGGTTACCGGTGCGAAACCGTGGGATCGCAAAAGACGGCATACGCCTTTCAGGACATCTTGGGCAACGGGCGACAGCCGCCCATCTAAAGGAAAATCGCTTACCTGAATGTCTCCACCCATCGGAAGCCCAATGACAATTCTTCAAAGCCGAATACGGTGCTCCAGTTTGACAAACGTCCGGCCCGGGCGCAACAAAAGGCGAGAACGAAGTTTGTGTTCCATCTCCGTGGTCGCGCCGCTCGACTGGTCATTTTTTTGTCATTACCCTAATGTATGCGGCAGCAAAAGGGAGTCTACTATGTCCGTCATCGAGGCGGCGCCCGAACCGGCGGAGTTTGGGGAAGCCGTGCACAAGGATTCGTTACACGCAGGCCTTGCCGATACCCGCCGATTTTCCCTCAAGCTTGTCGAGCCTCTTAGCGACGAGGACCAGGTCGTCCAGTCGATGGATGACGCCAGTCCTGCGAAATGGCATCTTGCCCACACGACCTGGTTCTTCGAGGAGCTTGTGCTCAAACCCTTTGCCGACGATTACCGCGTTCTCGACGAGCGTTATGGATATTGTTTCAATTCCTACTATGAGTCCGTTGGACCGCGTCACCCGCGGCCGAAGCGCGGCTTGCTGACCCGCCCGAGCGCACAGGAGGTGCGCGCCTATCGGATGCATGTGGATGAGGCGCTCGACCGGCTGTTTGCGGCTTATGACGGCGATCCGCCAAAGGACGTCGCGGATCTCATAACGCTTGGCATCAACCACGAACAGCAGCACCAAGAACTTCTTCTGACCGACATTCTAAGCCTCTTCGCCGCAAATCCGCTGCGGCCGGCCTATCGGACGGCCCGGGGCCGTTTAGAGTCCGGTTCGCCGCCGGACATGCAGTGGATCGGATTTGGCGGTGGACTCCTGGAGGCCGGTCACTGCGGAGACGGGTTCGCCTATGACAATGAGTGCCCGCGCCATGAAGTGCTGGTTCGCCCATTCCGTCTCGCGAGCCGCCCGGTGACCAATGGCGAGTGGCTGGAGTTCATGGAGGATGGCGGCTATGACACGCCGGCATTATGGCTCGCCGACGGCTGGACCTGCGTCTGCGAAAGAGGATGGCAGGCGCCGCTTTACTGGGAGAAAAGCGACGGGGAGCGGCGGCAGATGACGCTCCAAGGGCTTCTGCCGGTTGACCCGGCGGCGCCTGTATCCCATGTGAGCTATTTCGAGGCGGACGCATTTGCGCGCTGGTCGGGCAAGCGTCTGCCGAGCGAGTTTGAATGGGAGATCGCCTCCGCTTCCGCACCCATAGAAGGCAATATGGCCGGAACGGGCACGCTTCTCCCATTGCCGGCGGAACCGGGACGAGGCTTATCGCAAATGTTCGGCGACGTTTGGGAGTGGACGCAAAGCCCCTATAGCCCGTATCCGGGATTCGAGGCCGCCAACGGGGCCATCGGCGAATATAACGGCAAATTCATGTGCAATCAGTTCGTCCTCAAAGGCGGCTCGTGTGCTACGCCCGACGGTCATATTCGCCGTACCTACCGGAACTTCTTTTATCCGTTTCAGCAGTGGCAGTTCATGGGTTTGCGGCTCGCTGAAAGCGCCTGATCGGGCTGTGCCACTTCCATACCGTCACGCCACCACCCGTCGCGGCAAACCAACGGAAACAACTTTCATGTCACCACAATCGCAGGCCTTGCAGACGGAACGCATACTTGATGATTTCGCCGGGGCCGTAATCGGGGGGCTTTCCAGCCGACCGAAAGAGATTCCCTGCCGTTATCTTTACGACGCCCGCGGATCGGAACTCTTCGAGAAGATCACCGAACTCGACGAATATTATCCGACGCGAACGGAAATCGCGCTTTTGGAGCGCCATGCGCCGGAAATGGCCGAGCTTGCCGGTCCGGGAGTCGCACTTATCGAGTTCGGTTCCGGATCAAGCCGAAAATCGCGTCACTTGATCGACGCTCTGCGGTCTCTTCGCGCCTATGTCCCGATCGACATATCCGACGCCGCATTGTCCGAGGCGGAGCAGCGGCTGAACGGCCGCTATCCGCGGCTCGCCGTTTTGCCGGTTCACGCGGATTTTAATCAGCCGATGGACCTGCCGGAACAGATTCGCGGCGCGCGCCGCGTCGGTTTCTTCCCCGGCTCGACCATCGGCAACTACTCCGAGAAGGAAGCTGTCGAGTTTCTTGTCGGGGCCGGCAAATTGCTCGGGCCCGATGGCGCCCTCATCATCGGTGTCGATCTTAAGAAGGATCGGGAGGTTTTGATACCCGCCTACAATGATAAGAAGGGTGTTACGGCTGCCTTTTCCCTGAACCTCCTGGAACGCGTCAACCGCGAACTCTGCGGCACGCTCGATTTGAACGCTTTCGTCCACCGGCCGGTCTACAATGAGGAGCTCGGCAGGATTGAGATTTATCTCGAGAGCCTGACGGACCAGGAAGCAAGAATTCTGGATCGCGTATTTCACTTTTCCAAAGGCGAACGCATCCACATCGAGAACTCCCAGAAATATACAATCGAAGGATTTCGTGATCTCGCGAGCCAGGCGGGTTGGGCCGCGGCCCGGTACTGGGTCGACATTCAGGACTATTTCAGCATTCATTTTCTCACCCGGGGCTAGAGTGTTTTCGCTTTTCGTTGAATCGCTCAAACACTCCAACCCTTTGATTTTTCGTGTTTCCGGACGGAAAACCGGTGCCCAT
>CAYWBS010000092.1:0-9077 GCA_964456215.1 uncultured Hyphomicrobiaceae bacterium | reverse complement strand
CTCGCCATTGGCGTCACTTCCCTGGGATGTCTGATCCTGTTCTTCTTTCCCGGTTTTATTTTGGAACTGCTTCAGCTTATCGACACCCGATAGGACCCGGACTTATGGACGATAACGACAAACGTCACATCTTCGACGACCCGCGGAACGTCAGACGAGCGATCCACGCCCTTTATGCGGTTTGTGGTCTGTCGCTTCTGGCCGACTTTCTGATCCACCGCCATGTCGATCATCCCTGGGAGGCGCTGCCGGCATTCTATTGCCTCTACGGCTTTGTCGCCTGCGTCGCTCTGGTTCTGATTGCCAAGGAGCTGCGCAAGGTATTGATGCGCAAGGAAGATTATTACGATGACTAGTCTTGCGCCTTTTCTGGTCTTTGTCGTCGGCGCGTTTCTGGTGGCGGTGACCCGCGGCCGGCTGCGCTCAGCGGTGCTGCTGGCGATTCCGGTTGCCGGCGCCGCCAATCTTTTCGCCATGGGAGCCGATTTTCAGATCCAGGCGGCATTGTTCGACTACACGCTGACAATCGTGCGTGTCGATAGGCTGAGCTTACTGTTCGGTTATCTCTTTCACCTGATCGCCTTTATCGGAATCATTTTCTCGTTGCATGTGCGCGATACGGTTCAGCACGTCTCCGGCGTGCTTTATGCGGGCAGCGCCCTCGGCGCGGTGTTCGCCGGCGATTTGATTACGCTGTTCGTCTTTTGGGAGCTTTTGGCGGTCACGTCCGTCTTCCTGATCCTCGCGCGCCGGACCGAGCGCGCCTATGGCGCCAGCATGCGCTACCTATTGATCCAGGTTCTCTCCGGCGTCATTTTGCTCGCCGGCGTCCTGCTCAGGGCTAGCGAGACCGGCTCCTTCGCATTCGAGTTTATCGGTCTCGATGGCCTTTCCTCATGGCTGATCTTCCTGGCTTTCGGCATAAAATGCGCCTTTCCGTTCCTGCACAACTGGCTGACGGACGCCTATCCGGAGGCAACCCCGACAGGAACCGTTTTTCTCAGCGCCTTCACGACAAAGGTTGCGGTTTATGCTCTGGCGCGCGGTTTTCCGGGTACAGAGATTCTCGTCTATATCGGCGCGACGATGACCATGTTCCCGATTTTTTTCGCGGTTATCGAAAACGACTTGCGCCGGGTGCTTGCCTATAGCCTGATCAACCAGGTCGGCTTCATGGTCTGCGGCATCGGGCTCGGTACGGCGCTGGCGATCAATGGCGCCGTCTCGCATGCCTTCAATGACGTGATCTTCAAGGGGCTACTGTTCATGACCATGGGTGCCGTCCTTTACAGGACCGGCAAGATCAATGGCTCTGAGCTTGGTGGGCTGTACAAATCCATGCCGTTCACCGCCGGGTTCTGCATTGTCGGCGCCGCCTCGATCTCCGCCTTTCCGCTTTTCTCGGGATTCGTATCCAAATCGATGGTGATGGTGGCTGCCCTTGAGGAAGGCCATCCGGTCGTCTGGCTCGGCCTGCTCTTCGCCTCTGCCGGCGTCTTCCACCACGCCGGTATCAAGATCCCCTTCTTTGCGTTTTTTGCTCACGATTCCGGCATCCGGTGCGAGGAAGCGCCGCGCAACATGCTGATCGCCATGGGTTTGGCGGCGGTCATTTGCGTGTTCAATGGGACCTATCCCTGGCTGCTCTATAGCCTGTTGCCGATGCCAGTGGATTATGAGCCCTATACGGCGGCCCATGTTTTGACGCAAAGCCAGCTTCTGTTCTTCTCGGCGCTCGCCTTTTGCTGGCTCAAGCTCACCGGGCTCTATCCACCGGAATTGCCCGGCGTGAACATTGACGCCGAATGGAGCTACCGCAAGGCGTTACCGGCGCTTTCCCGTTGGGCTTTGGCGGCGGGCAGCTGGCTTCGCGACAGCGGGCTCGGCCATATGCAGCATTGGCTCGAAGGCTTTGTTAGGCAAATCTACCGTCACCACGGGCCGGTCGGAATCTTCGGCCGAACCTGGCCGACCGGCAGCATGGCGTTCTGGGCGACCTTCCTTCTCGGCGCCTATCTCATAGTCTACTATGTGCAATGAGGCGTTTCGTTATTTGCGGCACTCCGGCTAATTCAGCCAAATCCACAGTTGGCCCGACTATTTCGTTCGTATTGGTCCAAAAATAATGAGACAACTCATGCACTTTGTGTATACAGAACATTCATATCTATTGGAAATCCGCGATCTTTCCTATGGCTTGTCTATATTTCCCGTAAGTTGCCGCAATCAACAGAGATTTGGTCCTCAAGTGATACCCAAATTCCGCCGATTTTCAGCAGGAAAATCGGACTAACTGTAAATCGGATCGCAAAATTTATTAGTTCTTAATTCATGGGTGCTTGAAAAGCTAAGTGTGGTCGTCTATTTGTTTTACGAGTATTGAAATAGGAATGATCCTATTTCTAGCTTTAAGCACAAAGAGCGTTTTTTCCTTCCTTGCCTAAGTGCTTATAAAGAAACGTGACTGTTTTTGGCTTTCGCCTCTGAGGAGCAACCGTTTGGATTGTCTCTGGAACCGAACCCGAGACAGAAACTGCTGGAGAAACTGTTTGCCATGGACGAGAATTTTGAAAGATCTGAACTCGTTGAACTGACCGCCGATATCGTTTCCGCTTATGTCAGCAAGAACAATGTTGTTGTCGGGGACCTGCCACAGCTCATCAACGATGTTCATGACGCGCTGAACAAAGCATCCGTGCGCAGCGCTCAGCCGGTTCGCGAAGAACTCAAGCCCGCGATTGCGGTCAAGAAATCGGTAACGCCCGACTACATTGTCTGTCTCGAAGACGGAAAGAAGTTCAAGTCTCTGAAGCGGCATTTGCGCACGCATTACAACATGTCGCCGGAAGAATATCGGGACAAATGGGGCCTTCCGCATGATTATCCCATGGTCGCGCCAAATTATGCTGCGGCGCGTTCCGCGCTTGCCAAGAAGATGGGCCTCGGGCAACGGCGCAAATAGCCGGCAAATATTTGGACGCAAGCGACGAAAGCAAGCGGGCTGGACCATTGGCGCCGGCGAGGCGCAGGTGTCGGCCTTCTCCCTTACCATCGGAGAGCGCTTGTTTTTTGCCGGACGGTTAGCCGCCGAGCCGGCAATGCCTCGGCCGGCGCCGCGAAATTAATCCTGTTTCTGCAATTCTTGCGAACGGCCGCCTCGGTCGTCCCGCCTCTCTGATAACCGTCCTCAGACCGTGGACGAACTTCAGATAGTTTTTTGAGATTTTTGCCTTGGTTATAAGGCGCGATCCGACATCTTATTCGTCTTATTTATCCCCGCCATTCACCACTTGCTTAAATTAGACTTCAAATAGGTATTTAATCGGCATATTATACTTTGCGTACCCATCGAATCTCTTTACATTGGAGTTATAAGGAGATGCGGCCATGGTCGGTATGTGGGACGATTTCGAAAAACTTGGCATAGAACAGGTTCGCAAAAATCTTGGCACTAACGTTTGGGACCACAATAAAAAAGATGTCGCCCGAGAATGGTTGACATTTAAGGCTCAAGAACAAGCCGAAGAATCTGAGCGGCGCAATGAAGCCTCTAGATCAGAACAAATGGAAATCGCTCGCTCGGCCAAAGACGCCGCTTGGGCGGCGGCCGATGCAGCCCGAGACGCTGCGAAGAGTGCGCGAACTGCAAACAAAACAGCAATGATCGCGCTTATTATTGCAGCGGCCTCTGCCAGTGGAACCGTCATTGGTTTGTTCTTCCGATAACCATCAATTTTCTGGATCGAAGTACTTGACGTACCCATTCCGCGCCCTATATTCAGGGTACGGCAAAGAAAAGGGGTAAATCATGACAGTCAGACGCGTGCCACTTCAGACCACAATCGTTCAATTAGACGGTCAGGGTCCGTTCGAGCTGCCACACTTGAGAGCCGCTCTATATCTAAAATATCCGGGAGAGGGATTATCAGTTCGCATGTGCCTGATTGTCGAACCCGGAAAAGAACTTCAGATTCCTTTGGAGCCAGATTACGGGCGTCAAATTTGGAAACTTCTTGACCCATTTTATCGGGACAGGAAAGAGGAGGATTGACCATGTCTATCCTTTCAGATCCACATTTTCACAATGAAGACGAAGCCTATAAGTTCGTCGAAGCGCACTTGTGGCCAGACGGTCCTATATGCCCGCGCTGTAAAAAGAATGATCGCATTGGCGAGCTCAAAGGCAAGAGTGTCCGCAAGGGCGTTCGCAAATGCTATCGCTGCCGCAAGCCCTTCACAGTGAAGGTCGGCACAATCTTCGAAAGCTCGCACATTCCATTGAACAAATGGCTGCAAGCGATCTTTCTCATGTGCTCAAGTAAGAAGGGCATTAGCTCTAACCAGCTTCACCGCACCTTGAAGGTCACTCTGAAAACCGCTTGGTTTATGAGCCATCGCATTCGCGAGGCAATGCGCGACGGTGAATTGGCTCCGCTTGGCGGCACCGGCAAAATCGTCGAAGCCGATGAAACCTATTACGGCAAACAAGACGACCCCAAGCCGTCGCCACAACGCAAGGGCCGTCCGTTCCTTAAAGGGCGGCAAGGCTTCAGGGAAACGGTCTGTACTGGCGCTTGTCGAACGCAGCGGCCCTGTTCATTCGTTCCATGTTGCACAGGCCAGCAAAGTCAATGTGCAAGAACTGGTTTCCAACAATATCGCCAGCGAGAGCCGGTTGCATACTGACGAAAGCCGCCTCTATACCGGACTTGATGAACAATTCGAAGATCACGAAAGCGTCCGCCATTCCGCTGGAGAATATGTCAGAAAAGCCGAAGGCTACAAAATTCACACCAACAGTGCCGAAGGCTATTTTTCGATTTTCAAAAGAGGCATGCGCGGCACCTATCAGCATTGCGCCGAAAAGCACCTGCACCGCTATTTGGCTGAGTTCGATTTCCGCTATAATGCGCGTGTCGCACTAGGCGTGAACGATGACACTCGTTCCATACGCGCCCTTAAAGGCGTTTCAGGAAAGCGCCTAACTTATGAAACGACTCGTACAAGGTGAAAAACCATATGGCATCAGGAAGCCAAGCAAATACAAACCAAGGCCGAAAAAAAAGCGGCGTAAAAAGAGACGATAAGGAGCAATCCAAGCGGTTCATCGAAACCGCTCGGAAGCTTGAGGCCGATGAGAGCGGGGAAAAGTTTGATCGGGCGCTTAAAAAAATCATTCGACCAAAACGCCCCAAAACCTGAGGCCTAAACTCAGGATGTCGAGCAACATTTCATCGTTTTTCGACGATCCTAGGGAAAGCCTAAAGTGGGGTCGGGAAGGCGTCGAGGAAATAGATGTTGCCTGTAGAGCGTTTTTTAAAACAGCAGCTCACAGCTTCTACACCGAGGTTGATGCTGAAACAGGACAGCACATCAAAAAGTTTAAGATTCTCGATCCCATCCCTCGAAACATTGTCAAATGCACTACCGAAACCCTGCACCATATCCGGTATAGTTTCGATCAAGCATTCTTTGGTGCTTGTAGAGCTTTGCGGGGAGAAAGAGCAAAACTCGTCATCTTCCCTTGGGCAACCGATGCCGACGATCTTGAAAACCGCTTAAAAAACAAAAAATTTTCCCCAGAACTTTTGCCTATTTTTCGCTCTTTCAAGCCATACGGCAGAGGGCAAAAAAGATTTGCCTCTGACCAGGACATTGTGCGTGCATTGGCCCAGATAGCGGGGCGCAAAAAACATACTGTCCATCTCGCCGCTTGCCCTAGCATCCACCACGTCCAATACCCCAGTCTCCGTGGCAAATTGACTGGAAGCATCTCCTTTCCGCAACCCACCTGGGACCCGGTGAATCAGGAAATTATATTGGTTCGATATATGCCCAGCAGCGATGTTAAGAACGATGCCCATGTTGCAATGGAAGTAGGCTTCAACGAAGCCCCTCCGCTCAGTGGCGAATCCGTTGTTGGCTGTCTCGATATATTTGCGGATAAGGCGGATGCTGTCATCGAAGGATTCGAGCGGGAATGCCGGCAAATCCTCACCACGAGCGGAGATCACTGATCAATCCACGTATTGGGTACGGCAAATATAATATGCCGTATTTAATCCTATACGCTTCTATTCGCTAGAGTGTTTCCAGGAAAACTGGGCACCAGTTTTGCGTCCGGCAACACGAAAAATCAAACGGTCAGTGTGTTTGGGCGATTCAACGAAAAGCGAAAACACTCTTGGTCCCGGGCAATTGATCGTGACGGTCGGAATGACCTCAGGAGGTAATGGATTGCAGGTGGAAATGACAGCAGGCAGATTTTCGGCATTCGGGCCGAAGCTTGGTCGCCGCTACCGGCGAAGTTACGCGGGCAGGTTTCTCTACCCGATTGTTGAGCAGACCGTCGCCGGCGCGTTCGGCGTCCCCTATAACGCCTTCCGCTCCGTCTCGCGGGGCAAGTCCGATGTCGCCCTTGCCCGCCAGGTGGCCATGTAACTTGCCCATATCTGTTACGGTCTGAGTTTTGTGGAAGTCGGCCGGCAATTCGGGAGGGACCGGACGACCGTTGCCCATGCCTGCGAGGTCGTCGAGGACCGGCGCGATGATCCCGTCATGGACCGCTCTCTCGATGTGCTGGAGCGCGCGGTCCGGTCGATGGGCCGCAGTGTCGACCTTTGTCATGGAGGACGCGATGGCTGGAGATAGGAAGCCATTCGGCTACGGCGATCTCGTCAGCGAGGCGCGGCGCATTCTGCGCAAGCTCCAGGGCAAAGGGGCCTATCTGTCGAAACTTTCCGTTGCCGCCGCCGGAACGGCAAACCTTCATGGCGTCTTCACGCCAAGGGACGGATATCGCCGGCCGGCGGCAACGGTGGAACGGCATTTTGTTCACCTATTCACTTCGGAAGGCTGGATCGAAAAGGCGGACAAAGGATCGGTGCTCTCGAAAGGCGGCGCCACTTGGCTGAAACGGCAGGCGGCGGGCGATGACGGCTTTCGCCAGCAGCATCAGTTGCTCAGTCGGAAGCTTGACGAGGACCGCGCCGGCGTCAGGCGGTCTCTCCTTATCAATGACGCCGAAAGCCCGCTCGGATGGCTTAGAAAGCGGAAAGGTCGCAATGGCGCGCCGCTTATCGACGATTATCAATATGCCGCCGGGGAACGGCTGCGCTATGATTTCTGGCTGGCGCAAATGACGCCGTCGGTGACAACCAACTGGTCGATGCCGGCGAGCCCGAGGCGCGGGCGGCGCGCGGCGCCAGAAGGCCACGCCATGCTTCGCGACGGCGCGATCGCCGCCAAACGGCGCATCATCAGGGCGCTAGAGGCGGTCGGGCCCGAACTCGCAGGGCTTGTCCTCGATGTCTGCTGCTATCTCCAGGGCCTCGAGGAAGCGGAAAAACTGCACGGCTGGCCGCAGCGCTCCGGAAAGGTCGTCCTGCAACTGGCGCTGACACGCCTGGCGCGCCATTATGGCATTGTCGGCAAGGCCAGAATCTCCACTTCGATCCGCGACCGCATCCGCCATTGGGGCGAGAGCGATTACCGGCCGAACCTGCAATCGTGGGTCTAATTAGTCGGAATATGCTCTAGCCAAACGGTCAAATCCCCCCTATTGTCAGGTCGTTCCAAGGGGTGCCGGACGCATCCGGCTGAGATCGATCTTGTGCTGATCGAGCACCCTTAGAACCTGATCCGGGTCATGCCGGCGAAGGGACTGGAACCTCATCCGAAATCCCCTGAACCGCATGACCAGGCAAGCACCGGCCGGCCGGGCTTGTGCATACCGCATGGATTGGAACGCGCGCGAAACTTGCTGCTGACCAAGTGCGGGATATGGTGCGGAGTGCTGATAGATGGACAGTTCGCTTTTCATCGCCAGGATTGCGGGGCCGTTTTTCATCGTCATCGGCCTGGCGATTTTGATCGACCGCGAAGGGGCGATTGCCATGGGACGCCAGTTCATGGAGAGCCGCGCCCTGATTTTTCTGGCGGGCATGATTACTCTGGTGGCCGGCTTGGCGATCGTCAATACGCATAATATCTGGGTGGCGGACTGGCGCGTCGCCATCACAATTGTCGGCTGGCTCGGTGTGATTGGAGGACTGTTCCGGCTGCTTTTCCCGGGCCAGGTGCAAACGCTCGGAGAAACAATGATAGCACGCAAGGGCTGGATCTTCGTGCCAAGCTCGCTCGCACTTCTCGTCGGCCTTTATTTGAGCGCGATGGGATACGAAATAATCGGTTAAAGCGGAGAACATACGTCATGAATATTGTTGACAAGACATTTACGGCGCTTCGTGTCACGACCGGGCCGTTGCCGGCGTCCCGCAAGGTCCATTCTTCGCCCGAAGGCCATGAGTCCCTCAAAGTGCCGTTCCGCGAGATCAGCCTGACGGATCCCGACCAGCCGGCCTTCCGGGTCTATGATCCCTCCGGTCCGTACACCGATCCGGACGCCAAGATCGATGTTGAGAAGGGTTTGCCGCGCACCCGCCTCGCATGGGTGAAGGCGCGTGGCGGCGTCGAAGAATATCAAGGCCGGCCGGTCCGGCCGGTTGACAATGGCAATGTC
Source organism: uncultured Hyphomicrobiaceae bacterium (assembly GCA_964456215.1). Lineage (GTDB taxonomy): Bacteria > Pseudomonadota > Alphaproteobacteria > Rhizobiales > BFAS01 > MnTg02. The sequence goes on along the minus strand of CAYWBS010000092.1, from coordinate 556 downwards.
GGCGAGAAACATCTGGCGCGCGCCTATCCCGTGCAGCATCGCCCGCTCCGCGGTGGCGATGGCCGGCCGGTCACGCAGCTCGAAGTCGCCCGCGCCGGGATCATTACCGACGAAATGCGCTATATCGCCCATCGCGAGAATCTGGGCCGCCGGGCGGCTCTTGCGCGCGCCAGGGAAAAGCTCGAAGACGGCGAGAGCTTCGGTGCGGCTCTGCCGGAGCACATCACGCCGGAGTTTGTCCGCGACGAGCTGGCGCGCGGCCGGGCGATCATCCCGGCCAACATCAACCACGCCGAGCTCGAGCCGATGATCATCGGCCGCAACTTCCTGGTCAAGATCAACGCCAATATCGGAAATTCCGCCGTCACCTCCTCCGTCGAGGAGGAGGTCGAGAAAATGGTCTGGGCGATCCGCTGGGGGGCCGACACGGTGATGGATCTCTCAACCGGCCGCAACATCCACACCACGCGGGAATGGATCATCCGCAATGCGCCCGTCCCCATCGGCACCGTGCCGATCTACCAGGCGCTGGAGAAGGTCGATGGCGACCCCGTCA
>CAYWBS010000091.1:0-9219 GCA_964456215.1 uncultured Hyphomicrobiaceae bacterium | reverse complement strand
TTCGCGAACCGCGTGACTCCCGCACTCGGGGCAAAGGGTCGGAAACTTGTAGGGCTTGGCGCGCTTTGGTCGTTTTTCCAGAACCGGGCCGAGAAGTTGCGGGATAACGTCGCCGGCACGCTGAATCATCACCGTATCCCCGATACGGATATCCTTGCGAGCGATCTCATCCTCATTGTGAAGCGTTGCGTTCCGGACGACGACACCGCCGACGGTGACCGGCTCAAGCTTGGCAACCGGCGTCAGCGCCCCGGTGCGCCCGACCTGGATTTCGATATCCCTCAAGATCGTCACCGCCTTCTCCGCTGGAAATTTGTGTGCGGTCGCCCATCTGGGCGCTCGCGAGACGAAGCCAAGGCGGTTCTGATAGTCGAGCCGGTTAACCTTATAGACAACGCCATCGATGTCGTAGCCGAGCGATGCACGCTCCGTTTCGATCAACCTGTACACCTCCAGCATTTCTTCAACGCTCGCACATAGCCGTATCAATGGACTAATCGGAAATCCCCAGCGCTCAAGCACCTTGAGCATCCCCATCTGCGTGTCCGCCGGCAAAGAGCTTGTCTCGCCCCAGGAATATGCAAAAAAGCGCAATGGCCGCGCCTCGGTAACTTTCGCGTCCAATTGCCGCAGTGAGCCCGAAGCCGTGTTCCTCGGATTGACATATGTCTGGAGGCCCTGGGCCTCCTGGCGGGCATTCAGCTCGGCGAAATCCTTATGGGTCATATAGATTTCGCCGCGCACCTCAAACACGTCAGGGCAATCTCTGGCGGTGATTCGTTTCGGGATATCCGAGATTGTGCGGACGTTGAGGGTGACGTTTTCGCCTTCCTGCCCGTCTCCCCGAGTTGCGCCAAGGACCAGTCTTCTTGCTTCATAGCGCAACGAGATTGACACCCCGTCGATTTTCGGCTCCGCCGTCATATCAAGGGACGTGTCGGCCTTGAGCCCAAGAAAGCGGCGGACCCGCTCGACGAAATCGATGACCTCCTCATCGGAAAACGCGTTTCCGAGTGAGAGCATCGGCACGGCATGCACAACCTTGGCGAACTGCTCCGAAGGGGCTGCACCGATGCGCAAACTCGGACTGTCCGGACGGATCAGCTCCGGGAAACGCGCTTCGATCGCGGCGTTGCGAAGACGCAGCTCATCATAGGCGGCATCGCTTATTTCGGGGGCTTCCTGCTGGTAATAGAGACGATCGTGCCGGGCGATCTCTTTGGCAAGCCGTATAAGCTCGTCTCGCCCCTCCGCCTCGGTCAGTTCCTCCACAGCCAGGCCGGCGAAATCCCGAACGCTCACATCGCGCCTCCGATGTTCGGCCCGATGATGCGAATAGAAAACGCCGACAACATTTGCTGCCGCCCCTATTGCGTTTTGCGCCGGCTTATCCTTGAGACGGTCCGTTTCCACGTGCGGCTGATCCACGAGCCGGTATCTTCCCGGGGCGAGAGGCCGCCCGATTTCAGCAGATCATAAGCATCCTTGTACCACTTGCTGTTTGGAAAGTTATGGCCGAGGATTGCCGCCGCCGTCTGCGCTTCGCTCGTGATACCCATCGCCATATAGGTCTCCGTCAACCGCATCAGTGCTTCTTCGACATGGGCGGTCGTCTGGTATTGGACCACGACGGTTTTGAACCGGTTGACGGCTGCGAGATAGTTGTTCTTCTTCAAATAGTAGCGCCCGACATTCATCTCCGAGGCGGCCAGCAAGTCCTTGGCGACCCTGATGCGATTGACCGCCTGAGCCGCATATTTGCTGTCAGGAAAACGGGTGACTAAGTCCTGCAAGGCCTTCAACGCTTTCTTGGTTCGGCTTTGATCTCTCGCCGGATCGCGAATCTGATCGTAATAGGCCGACGCGATGATATGGGTCGCCAGCGCGTTTTCCTTTGTGCCGGGATGCAGTGTCGTATAGCGGCTCGCGGTCTTTATCGCGTCGTCATAGCTGCCCGACTTATAGTGTGAATAGGCGGCCATGACCAAGGAACGGCGCGCAAATGGCGAATAGGGGTGTTGCCTGTCAACCTCCTCGAATTTCTTCGCCGCGGCCGAATACTTACCCCTTTCGAGCAGCGCATCCGCTTCTGCGTAAATCTTGTCTGCGGCAACCTCCTTTTCCGCTGCCTTTGCCTTTGACTTGGAGAATAGGGAGATTTTCGATAAGCCCGTCCCGCCGCCGCATCCGCCGACAACAGCCAAACCACCGAGCATAGTCGCCGCGAACAGCGCCCGCGTCACGGCCGAGGCGGACGTCCGTCTGGCGGCGCGCCCAAATTTGTGCTCCGAGCTATCCTTCATTCGGATATCGAACCCCCATAATACCTATCATCCATACATTGAGAATTGGCGCATCGTAGCGCTCCCGCACCTTGCCGCGATTCTTATCCTACCTTGTTATTAGAGCGTCACGAAAAGCGAAACGCAACGGCAAAGCAACGAGACCTATTCGAACATGGGGAATGTGGAAATTTTATGCCGTGCCGGCGGTCAAAATCGCAGCGAGGAGGGCAAATAGCGATTTCGCCCTTGGAACACAAATAGCTCAACTACGAACAAAGCACGCCCGAATGAAGCTCAAACAGATCCTCGTGCCGTCAAAGTCACATGACCCTTCGCGAAACCTACAGAAGATACGACCCAGGTATTGGCACCGAGTGACGAAACGCCTAGGACCGGTCGGCGGCGTAATTCGCGACCGCCACCCCATAACCAAGCTCGACGTGGCCGGTATCGCGGACACGGGGGGCTTCTACGACCGTCCAAGCGTCCTCATTTGCGAACAAGGCCGACAAAACCTTCAAGTTCAACCAATGTCCGCCACGCACGGATCTGAAAGCACCGATGATCGGAGCGCCGGCCAACGCCAAATCGCCGATAGCGTCCAGGATTTTGTGACGAACGAACTCGTCGGAATATCGCAGTCCCTCGGGATTGATAATCCGGTCCTTGCCGATCGCCACCGTATTTTCCAGCGAAGCGCCGAGCGCGCGTCCGGCTGCCCAAAGCTGCTCTACATCTTCCATAAATCCGAAAGTGCGGGCTCTAGCCAGTTCGCTTCTGAACAGTCCCGGGCTGACATCGACAATATGTCTCTGCCGTCCAATGACCGGCGATTCAAAGTCGATCTCGACGTCGATTTGAAATCCGTTATGGGGCCGGAGTTCGCCGATGCAATCTCCGTCTTCGACAAAAATATTTTCAAGGATTTTGACGAAGCGTCGCGGCGAATCCAACAGCCGAATGCCGGTTTCATCGATCGCCTCGACAAATTGTGCAGCGCTGCCGTCCATGATTGGAACCTCGCCGCTATCGATCTCAATCAAGACATTATCGATCGACAATCCGCGAAGCGCCGCCAGCAAATGTTCGACCGTCGCGATGGATGTGCCATTGCCATCGCTGAGCACCGTGCACAAAGTGACATTGCTTACGGCATGGTGATTTGCGACGATTTCCGACTTAATGTCGTTGCCATCAACGACGAGAAATCGAATGCCTGTGTCGATGTCCGCCGGGTGAAGAATTATGGAAGCCGGTGCACCGCTATGCACACCAATTCCATTCAAGACAATCTCAGAATTCAGGGTAGTTTGCCGTGCCCCGATAAACCCCTTGCCCATAAACATGCCGTCCTTTGAGTTCCCCAATTCCCGTGTTTTCAAAGCGATGCGATTCGCGATGAATCCCCCCTGTTGGATAGCCGAGAGCCCACGTCTCTAGTTTTTTTTGTTAGTTCGGAACTGCCCAGACCGGCACATTTTTGACTTAGTGCTTTGGCCCAACCATGTGAACCATAGCGCCGTTACTGCTCTACCGCCAAATCACGGTTTTTTACATACTATTACGTTCTGAATTGAATTTTTCCCCAGGTGGTCGAAGATGCCGAAACCTCTAATCCACAGGTTGCAATGGGTCACGGGAATGGGTCGCGACAAGCCCGGCGAAGGCGCTGGACCATGCCGGTTTATCGGTGCAAAAAGCCTGGAAATTCAACATCTTCACCGTTATCGACTTCGTCGCCATTTATAGCTATTTTCCGGCCCTTTGCACTGCCGTGCTTGGGCGTCGGGTTGGCCGACATGCGTTCCAATTTGTTCACAGGATGACCGCGAGGCTCGTTTGGAGCGCTCCGACTTGATGCCGGCGCCGGCGAATTCGATCCCGCCCAAGGCTCTTCCGGGTTCAATTTCCGCGAATCACTTGCTTTGCCTACGCGACCGACGCCTGCCAGCCGCTCGAAAAATCCAACCTTCTTTTTCTGTGCCTCGATGCCGGTATCGAAGTGTTTGGCTCGTTTGGCTTCGACTTCTCTCCGGCCTATGGGAGGCAAGTCTTCGAGTTCCGGCATTCTGCGCAGCTGGCGCTTTGCCTGCGCCGGAGCCGCGGGTATGAACGGCTGGCACTCTGAGGCCTCTTCCGGCCGCCCTGCCCGCGGCATATGGCCCGCACCGCTCAATCGCGGCGGACGCTGCTCAATGGTCACGTTGCCGGGACCCTGCCAGTGGGGGTGGGGCGGCCTCTCCGCGGACCCGCTGCCGCCGTTCGCGGCATCGATCGGCTGAGGATTGCCATTTCGCTTGCCGAAGGTCGGCGCGACCGTCGTGGCGGCAGATGATCCGCCGACCACGCCGTCAGCGCCACGATTGATCGATTCAAGCCGGGCCGCCAGGTCGGCGGCCGCGAGCCCGTCCGCCGCCATCCTTTCGCTCAGGCCGGTTGCTACGATCGAGACGCGAATCCGCCCTTCCAATTCCTTATCCGTCGCCGTGCCGACGATGAAGACTGCCTCGGGATCGACTTCCGCGCCGATCAAATTCGCCGCCTGATCCATGTCCGTCAGGGTGAGATCCGGACCGCCGACAATACTAATTAAGATGCCCTTGGCACCCCTGAGCGAAATATCGTCGAGAAGCGGATTGGTCATTGCGTCGCCGGCGGCGATTAACGCGCGGTTTTCGCCACTCGCTTCGCCGGTTCCCATCATCGCGGTGCCCATGTCCTTGGTGACGATCTCGACGTCCGAAAAATCGAGATTGACCAATCCGCCATTAAAAAGAAGGTTCGTGATACAGGCTACGCCTGCATGCAGCACATTGTCCGCCAGTTTGAAGGCTTCTTCGAACGGCGTCCTCTCGTTGACAATCCTGAACAGATTCTGGTTCGGGATGACTATGAGCGTATCGACATGCTTTTTCAGCTCCTCGATACCGGCTTCCGCCACTTGCATGCGGCGCCTGCCTTCATAGTGGAACGGTTTGGTAACCACACCGACCGTAAGGATGCCTTCTTCCCTCGCTATCCGGGCAATAACCGGCGCCGCGCCCGTTCCCGTGCCGCCGCCCATGCCGGCCGCGATGAATGCCATGCTCGATCCTGAGAGCTGTTCGCGGATCTGCTCGGCTGCTTCTTCGGCGGCGGCCTTGCCAACGTCCGGGCGCGTACCGGCGCCAAGCCCCTCCGTTGTCTTTATGCCGATCTGGATGCGGCATTCCGCACTGGACATCAACAGCGCCTGAGCATCGGTGTTGGCGGCCACAAACTCAACGCCTGTCAGTCCGGCCGCGATCATATTGTCGACGGCGTTTCCGCCGGCGCCGCCAACGCCTATGACCGTAATCTTCGGTTGCTGGTCGGTCAATTCAGGCACATCAATTTCGATATCCATAGCACCCTCACATTTTTTATCCGTCGCGTTCGTGTCGCCCGTTGATCTCACTCATCAGTGTTCCACCAAAACGTTCAGATTCCTTAACAGTGCGCCCAGGCACTTGTCCGATTGCCGGTCTGGAACATCGCTTTGGCAATCAAAAGCTCTCCATCAGCCATTGTCCTATCCGCCTTATGTAGCCGGGACTTGCATCCGGCGGATTGTAGGCCGAACGATCGTCAATCATGAGATACGGCTTCAGCGTAAATAAGAGCGCGCCGGCTGCCGCGGTGAAATCCGGCCTTGATGCGATTTCCGGCAGCCCGGCTATGTTTCGCGGCTTGCCAATGCGTGCCGCCTTTCCGAAATGCTGCGCCGCCATGTCAGCCAGGCCGGGAATATTGGCAGATCCCCCCGTCATGACAATTCTTTGCCCCGCGAGCCCGGCACATTCGCTTCTTTCCAACCGATCCCACACGGCACCCAGCATCTCCTCCAGCCGTGCGCGGACCAGCACTCCCAACTGAGCCTGGGTGACTTCCGCGGATTGAAGCATATCCTCGCCCACCGGCTGATAGGCGATGATTTCCTGCTCGTCGGACGGGGCCGAAATCGCACAGCCATGGAGCGTCTTTATTCTTTCCGCCTCTTGTAGGGGCATCGACAGGGTACGGGCGATGTCGGAGGTGATCTGGTGTCCGCCGAGACCAAGCGCATCAGCATAGATGAACTGACCATCAGCAAACACTGCGAGCTTCGTGCTGCCACCGCCGATATCGATGCAGGCGGCGCCAAGCATGGCTTCTTCGCCCTGGAGCGCGGCAAGCCCGCTCGCGTAAGCTGACGGAACGATGCCTGCGACAGAGAGATGGCAGCGCTCAACCACGCGCTTGAGATTATGCATGGGCTGCGCTTCGGCCGTGATGACTAGCAAATCGACGCTTAGCATTTCCGCTGCCAGTCCCAACGGGTTCCGGATCCCCGAGGCGCCGTCCAGCGTGTATCCGATCGGCGCCATATAAAGGATTATACGGCCATCCCGGGTCGCAAATTTGATACCGGCGGCGAAGACCTTTTCGATGTCGGAACTTGTGACGGCGCTGCCTTCAATATCGTGGCTGGCGGCAATATTCAGGCTCCGGATCCCACCGCAAGACACCGCCAAAATCACTTTGTTCACCTGCACGCCGGCCATGCGCTCGGCCTCGGCGACAGCCAAGCGGATCGCGTCCTCCGCGGCATCCATATCGCTGACGCCGGCATCGGTTATTCCATTGGACGCGTGATTGCCAAAGCCCACCACGTGAATGCGTTCGGCCGATGTCGGGTCGTCACTTGCTTCGGCCGGATCAATCCTGGCGATCAGGCAACAGACCTTGCTGGCGCCAATATCGAGGGCCGTCACGCATTGATCGCTGCCTGCGCCCGGAACGGACACGCGACGGGCCATCATTCCGTTCGCTTCCGCCATCACACTCCCCGCTCCAGATCTTTGCCATGTATCGCCGGGCGGCTGATTTTCTGATCTTTTCCGGGACGCTTTCCCGGCCGAGACCGCAATGTCACGCGATCCGGCAGACGCAGATCTACAACGGAAACTTCTCGCGACAACAGCCGCCGGGACTGATCCAGCTTCGCGAGATTGTCCAGCGCCGTTGCGACTCCGTTCTCGGGCAACCAGACCTCGATGCCATTCAAGAGCTGGAGCGTCCATCGCCGTTCCGCGACACGAATCGCCGCCAGCATTTTTTTGCTGACGCCGGGATGGGTGTTCAGCACATCGAGGAAGGATTTCGCCGCATTTGGCGCTCCGGCGCCAACCAGCAATGGCAGCGCCGGGTCCGGCAGAAGTGCGACCTCGGTTATGACCGTGCCCTGCGGATCGATGAGAAAATGCTTTGACTCGTGTTGCCAAACGGCCAGCGGTTTTCGTTCCTCGATGTCGACAACGAGCGTTGATGGAAACAACCGCATGACTTTGGCACGCCTGACCCATGGCAGGCGCTGCACGCGCGATTGCGCCGAGCGTGCATCGAAAGCGAGGATGGAGCCTTCACCGTTGGCGCCAAGAGCTTGCAGCACGGCGTCGCGGTCGACGTGGTTCAGGCCCATGACCGAAATCTCTTGAATGGAGAACCCGGCGCTGCGGACCGCCTGATCGAGGCTTCCCAAGGCCATCTGATAAGCCCGGCTCAGATGTCCGCCGGAAATCAATCCATATAGTCCCGTCGCGGCAACGAGAAAAAGCACCGGCAGCCGCCAGGCCCAGCGCATAGCGGCGTATGTCTCGTCGCGGTAGAAGAGGCGAGACGAGCTGATGTTCTGCCGCCGGATATTCGGCTTGGTCCTTTTTTTGCGCGACCGGCGCAAATCACGGCCGCTATCCGGTTTGCTCCAAAGCCTTCTGCTGAACACTTGCAAGAGGCACCCTCCACGATTCGGCAAACCAATCACCAAACTGCGAGCCCGCTCGGCGCCCGCCGGCGGGGATACCGGTACCGGTGGCCGTCATGCCGGCTGCAGCGCTGCCACGAGGCAAATCGCTGCACCGGCGCCGCCAGACAAATTGCCGCAAGGCAAACCTGTCGAGCGATGCGCCGCGCCATCCGCGTGCCTCTCTGGCTTGTACCTCTAGAGTCGATAGGTAACGGTAAATAAACCGTTGAAATAACCGCCGGGAAGTCGAGATTTGTGCCAGCAACCGCAAAAATCGGCCCGATGCGCCCCTGCACAGGGCTGAATTCACGGAAATTGAGCCCAAGGCGATGGCTTCAAGTCCGGACCGACGCGGTCAAAACCTGTTCCAAGTCAGCGATTGCAGGAAGCGTCCTCGACAATCCAGCGAACAAGGTCCACAAATGACCAGCCATGATGGTCGGCGAGCTCCGGAACCAGCGACGTCCTGGTCATTCCCGGCTGTGTGTTTACTTCGAGGCAGACAAGCTCCCCCGAACCGCCGGATCGATCATTGAAGCGAAAATCGGCACGAGTTACGCCGCGGCAGCCGAGCGCCTTATGGGCCCGCAGCGCGTAATCCGCCACCAATTCATAGACGCGCGCCGGAATATCCGCCGGGACGACGTGCTTTGAGCCGCCTTCGGCATATTTCGCCTGATAATCGTAAAACTCCAATCCTTCGGCCGGGAGTATGTCCGTGACGCCGAACACCGTTTCGCCGGCAACGGCCGAAGTCAGTTCCCGGCCAGGGATGAATCGCTCGATCATCAATTCATCGTCATCATCGCCTTCCTCGGCGATCTTCATGGGCGGGGCGTTATGCTCTTTATGGACAATATGCACCCCGACACTCGACCCTTCCGCCACCGGCTTCACGACATAGGGCGGCGTCATCTGATGCGCTTGGACCACATTCTTGCGGGCAACGATCATAGACTCGGCAACTGGAATGCCGGCCGCGGCGAAGACCACTTTCGCCCGCTCCTTGTGCATGGCGAGCGCGGAGGCGAGAACGCCGGAATGGGTGTAAGGAATGGCGAGTGTCTCAAGCACCCCCTGGATACACCCGTCCTCGCCCCATTTGCTGTGCAGCGCATTAAAGCAAACATC
>CAYWBS010000090.1:0-9261 GCA_964456215.1 uncultured Hyphomicrobiaceae bacterium | reverse complement strand
AGAGTGGCGGCCACCCTTTCCAGGTCTCTTTAGTTAACAAATTATTGACACCGCCTGCTTACCCTGCGGGGTAAGCAGGCGTAACCCATTGCTTTTCGACAATATTTCTTTGCCAATATCCCTTCCGCCTCCGGCCAACCGGATGGGTGAACCCCAACCAAACCGCACGGGCTTGCCAGCACCCCGTTGGTCAACCGGCAATGGCCTTCGATCCAGACCGCTTGCCAGGCACGTTGGCAAAGCGTCTTGTCGAGACGTAATAGTGCCGCCGCCGGACCATCGGGCCGGCTGTGAGAAGCAGGTGAATTTTGTTTGGCGAGACCGGCGCGCCGGACCGCGAAGGTTCATCCACCGCCCGCGGCGGCGGCAATGCTTGAAATCTCCCGCCATTTGTCCTAGCCCATGCTTGTCCGCCGAAGCGACGCCATCCGCAGAGAAAGGCCTGGAAATGCCGGATAAATCCTCGATCCGCAAAGTCGTGCTTGCCTATTCCGGCGGCCTTGACACGTCGATCATCCTGAAATGGCTGCAGGAGACCTATGGCGCCGAGGTGGTGACCTTCACCGCCGATCTCGGCCAGGGCGAGGAGCTGGAGCCGGCGCGCAAAAGGGCCGAGCTGCTTGGCATCAAGGACATCTATATCGAGGATCTGCGCGAGGAGTTCGTCCGCGATTACGTGTTCCCGATGTTCCGGGCGAACGCCCTTTACGAGGGCATGTATCTGCTCGGCACCTCGATCGCCCGGCCGCTGATCGCCAAGCGCCTCGTCGAGATCGCCGCCGAGACCGGCGCCGACGCCATTTCCCATGGCGCCACCGGCAAGGGCAACGACCAGGTCCGTTTCGAGCTTTCCGCCTATGCCCTCAATCCGCGCATCAAGGTCATCGCCCCCTGGCGCGAATGGGCGTTCAAGAGCCGCTCGGACCTGATCGACTTTGCCGAAAAGCACCAGATCCCGATCCCCAAGGACAAGCGCGGCGAGGCGCCGTTTTCCGTCGACGCCAACATTTTGCACTCCTCATCGGAGGGAAAGGTCCTGGAAGACCCGGCCGAAGAGCCGCCCTCTTACGTCTTCCAAAGAACGGTGGCGCCGGAAGATGCCCCCGACACGCCGGCATTCGTTGAAATCGGTTTTTCGAAGGGCGACGCCGTCTCGCTCGATGGTAAATCCATGACGCCCGCCGCGCTGCTCGCGGCGCTGAACGATCTCGGCCGCGACAACGGCATCGGCCGCGTCGATCTCGTCGAGAACCGCTTCGTCGGCATGAAGTCGCGCGGCGTCTACGAGACGCCGGGCGGCACGATCCTGCTCGCCGCGCACCGGGCGATCGAATCCATCACCCTCGACCGCGGCGCGGCGCATCTCAAGGACGAGCTGATGCCGCGCTACGCCGAGCTCATCTATAACGGTTTCTGGTTCTCGCCGGAGCGCGACATGTTGCAGGCGCTGATCGACAGATCGCAGGAGCATGTCGAGGGCACGGTGCGCCTCAAGCTCTATAAAGGCAATGTCATCGTCCTCGGCCGCGCCAGCGCAAAATCCCTCTATGACGAGGACGTCGTCACCTTCGAGAACGACCAAGGCAGCTATGACCAAAAGGACGCCGAAGGGTTCATCAAGCTCAACGCGCTGAGGCTGCGACTTTTGGGGTTGAGGAAGGGGTGATATCCGGCGAATCTATCGGAAAATCCGCCGGCGCTGCTTCGTGTTATCTTGCGCGCTGGGGAGGAACCCATTCGAACGAAAGGGCAGGACGCCATGGCGGACGGATTCACTGTCAAGGAAGTCATCTTGGCCAGCCCGGAGACGGTGTGGCGCACTCTCACCGATTTCGACAATGCACCTAAGTGGATGCCGAGCATTGACCGCATGAGCTTGCCCGCCGGGCAACCCCTTGAGACAGGAACGGTCCTCAAATTCCACGCCCGGGGCAAGGACCGCGAGACGCGCGTCACGGCGCTGGAGACGGGCCGGAAACTGGCGCTGACGTCCACCCAGGGCGGTGTCACCGCCACCTATGAGTACCTGCTGACGCCCTCTGGCGGCGGCACCGAAATAACGCTGAACGCCGCATGCAAGGCGGCTGGTCTTTGGAAGATCATCCATCCCTTGATCGTCGTTGCCATGAGGGCGGCGGATTCGCCCCAGCTCGCCAATCTGAAAGCTCTGATTGAAGGGGACCAGTAGCTTTCAAGCACTGAGAAGCGTCTTTTACTTAGAATTGCACAAATTACGGTAGGCGCGGTTACTGCGAATTCCGGAGCACATTGAATGACGGTAATCTTTGACTTAGAGGGCGAACGAATTAAGACCGAGTACGACAAATCTAAGTTGAGCCTGGGATCGTTAGTTCACGTGACAAGGGCAAAAGATGGCTCCCCCCACTTTCGCACAAAAATCACGAGTGGAAGCCTTCCTTATTCCGTCCATTGGATCTCACCATCCAATTGGTATGTCGAACTTACCGATGGGTGGAAACCTCCTGAGGGAATGGTCAAAAGGATAGTGAAGGCGCTCGGTGATTTGATTGAGGAAGATGTTGTTCGTGCTGCGTTAGATGAGTGCCGTTCTGACATACCTTTAGAGAAAACCTACTTAACCGAGGTTTACGAAAAGAGCAGAGCTAATCAAATTGCCGCTGTCGCGGAACGTCTGCATTTGGTGGAGGCTTTATCTGATTCAATGGTGGCAAAAGCATTATTCGCACACTTCGAAGCGCTCGTGATTTATCTCTTGCTGACATGTTTTGACCTGCTAGGGCAACCAGCACCTTGGAAAGATTTTTCAAGTTGGCTTGATAGTCCGGAACCAGATAGATCAGCCCTTAGTGGCGATGATCCAATCAAGCAGGCCAAACAGCTCCGCGCACAATGGTCTGCCAAATATGGCGCACGTAACTCTTTCTATCGCTTCTTGAACGAAGTTCTCCCGGCCTCTGTGCTAGCAGCTCTTTTAGATAGTTTCGACATTATCATTAATACGAATCCGCCCGATATTTGCACTCAAATGGCGAATAACCAGCAGAAAAAGGCATTTTTGTATTCGATGCGAAATCGGTACACTCATCGAGCTCTATTCATCAAGGGGACCCATCCAGATATACTTGATCCAATAATTTCGAATGCCACAAAGCTCCGTCAGGAACAATATTTCGGTAAGCGCGACTGGAAAACTTTGGTGACAAAAAATTGGCCGGACCCGATACGAGCAGCGGTGAAGCGGGGACTTGTTTGCTTAATCGAGCAGATTGCAAACAAAGGTGACCAACAAAACATTGCCTCTGAGCACTAGCTTACCTTCTCTGGACAATAGACCATGCCTGCACTGCCTATTCCGCCACGGTCTCACAAAAGACACCTGATATGGGGCAAGGCCGCCACGATGCGCGGCCACATCCGATGATAAATTCATGAAAATTTCCCGCCGCCCTATTCTCGCCAAGGCAGATCGCCTGTAAGATAGCTTTATGACGACACGCCTTCTTGAAACACGAACCGCCGACCCCGAGGACGCCGAAGAAATCGCCGCGGCCTATGAGGAGGCGTGGCGGTCGACCTATCAGGGCGTGATCCCGCATCTCCAGCTCGAACGCATGATCGCCCGGCGCGGCCCCGGCTGGTGGCAGCAACGTCTCGTCAGAAGGGCGCCATTCCTTCTCCTTGAGTTTGATCACGAGCTTTGCGGCTACGCCAATCTCGGCCGCAACCGCGTGCCGCGTTTTCCCTATGGCGGCGAGATCCTGGAACTCTACCTCAAACCCGTCTATCAGGGTCTCGGATTCGGCCGGCAGCTGTTCGACGCCTGCCGGCGAACCTTGAAGGCCAAGGGAATGCACGGCCTGATCGTTTGGGCCTTGGAGGAGAATGAACAGGCGTGCGATTTTTACGTCCATATGGGCGGCCGTCCGGTCGCCAAGCAGGATGAGCGGTTCGGCGACCGGCGGCTCGCCAAAATCGGTTTCGGCTGGCGGCGTTGAATGACGTCCTGCCGCACCCCATCTTACCGACATCGAAGAATTTTGGTACCGCCGCGGCTGGGCGTCCAAAACCGGCCGGTTTGCCTGTCCCGTTAACGCGCAATTCCGACAAACTCCGAGCAGCAGCCGGTACGGAAATCATCCATGCCCACACCGATCCGCAATATCGCCATCATCGCCCATATCGACCATGGCAAGACGACCCTGATTGATGTGCTTTTGAGACAATCCGGCGCTTTCCGGGCCAACCAGCGCGTCGCCGAACGGGCCATGGACTCCAATGATCTGGAGCGCGAGCGCGGCATCACGATCCTCGCCAAATGCACCTCGGTGCTGTGGAAGGGCACGCGCATCAACATCGTCGACACGCCCGGCCACGCCGATTTTGGCGGCGAGGTGGAGCGCATTTTGAACATGGTCGATGGCGCCATCGTTCTCGTCGATGCCTCGGAAGGGCCGATGCCGCAGACCAAATTCGTGGTCTCCAAGGCGCTCAAGGTCGGGCTGAAGCCGATCGTCGCCATCAACAAGATCGACCGGCCGGACGAGCGCCACGCCGCCGTCGTCAACGAGGTTTTCGATCTGTTCGCCGCCCTCGACGCCAGCGACGAGCAACTCGATTTTCCGATCCTTTACGGCGCCGCCAAGGAGGGCTGGATGGCCCGCGCGCCGGAAGGCCCGAAGGAGGATGCCTCGGCGCTTTTTGACCTCGTCATCGATCATGTTCCGGAGCCGGAGATCGACGACGGTCCCTTCCGCCTGCTGGCGACGACTCTGGAAAGCGATCCCTATCTCGGCCGCATTCTGACCGGGCGCATCCGCTCGGGAACCATCAGGCCGAACATGACCATCAAGGCGCTTTCCCGCGGCGGGAAACTTGTCGAAATGGGCCGGGCCTCGAAGGTTCTGGCCTTTCGCGGCCTTGAGCGCCGGGCAATCGAGGCCGGTCATGCCGGCGACATCATCGCCATCGCCGGATTGGCGAAGGCGACGGTGGCCGACACGCTCTCGGCCCCGGAGGTCACCGTCCCGATTGCCGCGGCGCCGATCGATCCGCCGACATTGTCGATGACCTTCCGCATCAATGACGGCCCGCTTGCCGCGCAGGACGGCGACAAGGTGCAAAGCCGCGTCATCCGCGAGCGCCTGTTCCGCGAAGCCGAAGGTAATGTCGCGCTTACCGTCAGCGAGACCGGAGACAAGGACGCCTTCGAGGTCGCCGGACGCGGCGAACTGCAGCTCGCCATCCTGATCGAGACCATGCGCCGGGAAGGGTTCGAGCTGACGGTGTCGCGGCCGCGCGTCGTCATGAAGACCGAGCCCGGAAGCGGCGCGCTCCTGGAGCCGATCGAAGAGGTGATTATCGATCTGGACGAGGAATTCTCAGGGACCGTCGTGCGGAAATTGTCGGAGCGCCGCGGCGTGCTTTTGGAGATGAAACCTTCGGGCGGCGGGCGTCTGCGTCTCCTCTTTCACGTTCCGACCCGGGGCCTGCTCGGCTATCACGGCGAACTCCTGACGGACACAAGCGGCACCGCGGTGATGAACCGGCTGTTCCACGGCTGGGCGCCCCATCGGGGCGAGATCCAGGGCCGGCGGACGGGCGTGCTCATTTCCAACGGCGACGGCAGGGCGGTCGCCTATGCGCTTTGGAATCTGGAGGAGCGCGGTCCCTTGATGATCGGACCGCAGACCCGCGTCTATCGCGGAATGATCGTCGGCGAGCACGCCCGCGGCAATGATCTGGACGTCAATGTGCTGAAGGGCAAGAAGCTCACCAATATCCGCGCTGCCGGCAAGGACGACGCGGTGGACCTGACGCCACCCATGCAGATGACGCTGGAAAAGGCGCTGACCTATATCGGCGACGATGAGCTTGTTGAGGTGACGCCGGCCGCCATCCGCTTACGGAAACGCCATCTCGATCCCCACGCCCGCAAGAAAGCGGACAGGCAGGCGGCGCTCGCTTGAGCGCGTGTCAGCGCCGGATTGCGGCAATCTCTTTCGGCAACCACAATAGAAAAGTTAGCCCAGTGGCGCGAGCTGACGGATGGACAACATCCGTCAGAGGCGCGTCACTAGGCAAGGCCGCCGGGCGCTGCTATACCGGCCGCAAGGTGCAGAAGGAAGCGTTGCAGCCGTGAGCGACATGAAACTGGCCATAATGGGCGCTGCCGGGCGTATGGGCCAGGCGTTGACCCGGGCCGCCCATTCGGCGCCGGGGGTCGCTGTCGCCGGCGGCACGGAGACGCCCGGTTCGGCGGCGGTCGGATCGGATCTCGGCGCGCTGGCCGGGCTCGAGCCTCTCGGCGTCACGATTACCGACAAGCCCCTTGAGCTTTTTACCGGTATCGACGGCATCCTCGATTTCACGGCCCCGGCGGCGACGGTGGAATTCGCCGCGCTGGCGGCGCAGGCGCGCATCGTCCACGTCATCGGCACCACCGGGCTTGGCGCGGAAGATGAGGAAAAAATCACCGCCGCCGCCCGACACGCGACGATCATCAAGGCGGGCAATATGAGCCTCGGCGTCAATCTCCTGACCGCGCTTACCGCCCGCGTCGCCAAGGCCCTCGATGAGAGCTTCGATATCGAGATCGTCGAGATGCATCACCGCCATAAGGTCGACGCGCCGTCGGGAACGGCGCTGATGCTCGGGCGCGCCGCGGCCGAGGGGCGGGGGGTCTCGCTCGACCGCCACGCGGTGCGGGTCCGCGACGGTCATACCGGTCCCCGCAAGAGCGGCGATATCGGCTTCGCAGCCCTGCGCGGGGGAAGCGTCATCGGCGAGCATTCGGTGATTTTCGCCGGCGAGGGCGAGCGGATCGAACTGACGCACCGGGCCGGGGACAGATCGATTTTCGCGCTGGGCGCCGTCAGGGCCGCCATTTGGGGCCGGGATAAGCCGCCCGGCCTTTATTCGATGATCGACGTGCTCGGACTTTAGAGGATCGCGACGGCACCTCATGGTCCGGGGCATGATTGGCAATTTAAGAGTTCCAGTTTAAGGGGCGGAGATGATGGACAATGTATTGGTGCTCGTTCGCCACGGGCAAAGCGAATGGAACAAGCGCAACCTGTTCACCGGCTGGCAGGATATCGGCCTGACCGAAGAGGGCGAGGCGGAGGCGCGCCGCGCCGGCGAGTTGCTGAACGCCGAAGGCCTCCGCTTCGACATCGCCTATACGAGCGCCCTTGTCCGCGCCCAGCGCACGCTGGAAATCATTCTCGACGTCCTTGACCAGCAGGACCTGGAGACGATCAGGGACCAGGCGCTCAACGAGCGCAATTACGGCAATCTGGTGGGCCTCAACAAGGATGACGCCCGCAGGAAATGGGGCGAGGAGCAGGTGCATATCTGGCGGCGCTCGTTCACCACCGCGCCGCCCGGCGGCGAGAGCCTGAAGGACACCGCCGAGCGCGTGCTCCCCTATTACAAGGCCCATATCCTGCCGGACGTGCTCGCCGGCAAGAACGTCATCGTCTCCGCCCATGGCAATTCGCTCCGCGCCCTGGTCATGGAGCTCGACCGGCTTTCCGAGGATGAAGTGACGCAACTCAATCTGGCGACCGGGGCGCCGATGATCTACCGCCTGACCGGCGCCGGCGGCGTCGCCGAAAAGCGCGATCTGGCGGCGGCGGTGGCGGTTCGTTAATTGAGCTGAATGAGGTGCGGCAGGGGTTCGCCTATCCCTGCGCCGGACGGGGTTTGTAACCCCGTTCGCATGTTCAGAACGACGTGATGCCGGCATGAACGTTGCTCGGCAAACCTTGGAACCGCTCACAACGCGAAATTGCTTTTCAGGTGATGAAAGCGCGGGCAATCGAAACAAACACTCCACCGCTTCTAAAGCTCATGGCCAAGCGTGTCGGCGTGGCCTTACGCGCCAAACGAGATCAAGGCGTTGTCCGATCAGAACAGGGACCGGGGCGGTTCATGCTTTGGGAATTGGTGCGAAACTTACCTGCTAATCTTGCGCCTCAGATTTTTCTTCACGTTGATCCGAGAAAAGACCAATGTAAGGGTTGAATGCAAATAGCCGATATCGTGCCTGACCAGTTACTTCATTCAAAATCCCCAACTCCACAAATCGACGTACAAGCGAATTTGCAGATGGAAAACTGACATCCAATATTTCCGAAACAGTTTGCACGGTCACCATCGGATGCTCAAATAAGTCCTCAAAAATAGTCAGAGCATTACCAGCAACGCGACCAAGGTTTGATGTTATCTCCCTTCTATAATGCTCACGTAATTCCACAATGTTTCGCGCAGTCGCTATGGCTTCGCTACTGACTTCTGCAACGCCAGTGAGGAAAAATTTTATCCAGGCTTCCCATTCACCGTAATCCCTTACCCTCTGTAATTTTTCATAATACTCCTGCCGGTTCCTTTTAAAATAATGTGAAATGTAGAGGACGGGCTGTTGTAATATTTCTTCTTCGCACAGCAGAAACGTAATCAACAGTCTACCAATCCGGCCGTTACCGTCTAAAAACGGATGGATCGTTTCGAATTGAGAATGAATAAGCCCTATTCTAATAAGCGCGGGCAGCTGGCCCGGAGAATGAAAATATTGCTCAAGTGCGCCTAGTTGATTTTCGACTTCAGACGGTGGTGGAGGTACAAATGTTGCTTCACGCAATGTGCATCCGGTCGGACCTATCCAATTCTGAGTGCGACGCAATTCGCCGGGATTTCGTTCTCTTCCTCTAACATTCTGCAAAAGTCGCTGATGAATTTCTCTTATCAGACGGACACATAGTGGCAGCTCCGCAAGACGTTGAAGACCGTAATTCATTGCGTTGACATAGTTTAGGACTTCGCTGACATCTTGAGGTCGTCGTGCATCAAATATTTGTGCTTCGACCTGAAGCAGGTCATCAAGAGATGACTGGGTACCTTCAATCTGACTGGATAGGACGGCCTCCTTTCGAACGTACATGAAGACGAACAAGTTCGGATTTGGCAGAGTTTGAATGGAACCATCCAGCCGACCGAGCGCCCTATCGGCACGAGAAAGGAGCGTCTGCATCTCTGCATCAATATCTAATGGTGGATCGGGAGGCAGAGGTTCAGGAATAAAGGCGGAGTAACCGGTCGGTTGCGCGATATAGCGCCCTGCTCGATATCGATTGTTGGGCGGTGTCATTAAAGGCTAACGAATCCAAGAGACATTAAACGTATTTAATTAAAGGCACACCTTAACAAGATTCGTGTGGGAATTGCAATAAAATTCTGCCTTTAATTCCAGATGGTTCTATTGATTTAATCATAGCAGAT
>CAYWBS010000089.1:0-9286 GCA_964456215.1 uncultured Hyphomicrobiaceae bacterium | reverse complement strand
GCCTCTCCAAATCCCGGCGCGAGCAGCTCCGCTGGGCGCTTGGAAAGGTTGAGGTCATGAATACGCTTGTCGGCGATCCGATGGCGTTCGGTTAGCAAAAAATGCGTTTTGTCGCCTTGCCGGGTGACCGCCGGGTTTGACCCGGTCTGGACATCAGCCGGCTATGGAATCACCACGGTTGCCTTTTCGTCTCAGTCGCGTTCGTCTCAGTCGCGAACCCGTCATTTTCGAATCCGCCGCTTCGAAACGGAACCGGAGATCCGATTTTTTTATCGGTCTCGTCCTTTGCGCGAAGGCAAAGGCGGCAGAAGCCGCCTAAGCCCAATTGTGTAACACTTTTCAATGCTTTTTCTGGCCGGAAGCGGCGCCGTCTTGCATATGCATATGATGCTCACCCTTGGACTTTCCCAAGGAAGGAGCCGCCATGCTCTCCACCGTGAATTCAACATCGAACTTGCCGGCCTTTTCAAAGTTGAGTGTCACTTTGAAGGGTTCACCTTCCACGAGTGGCTTCTTGAGCCCCGTAAACATGATGTGATAGCTGCCGGGTTTCAGCTCAGCCGCGCCTGCCGCCGGAATCTCGAGCCCGTTGCTGACACGCAGCATCTTCATGATGCCGTTTTCCATTTTCGATTGATGGATCATGGCATGTTTCGCTATTGCAGATTCGACGGCAATCAACCTGTCCGGCGTCTTGCCGCGATTCTCGATTCGCAGATATCCGGCGCCCGCCTTGGCGCCCTTATGGGTCGCTCGCGACCATGGATGGACGATTTTCAGGTTACCAAATTCGTAGTCCTGTGCGCTGCCTTCGGCCAAGGGGAACAGCAATACGAGCGCAACAACAACATACCGAACCACCATCATGCCCGGATCGTTACTTTTCAACACTGTCCATGTCCTCATCGTGAATGTTTGCAAGCGTCGCAACTCGGCCCTCCGCATGACGGATACGGCACGTTGCGGCGGAATTAGAAATGATAGAAAACTAGATTTCGTATGGTGGATCGTGGCAATGGCGAACAAGCGGCCGTCGGCCGCGAATGCGATCTGATTCCGGCAGTTGGGAAAGGAAAAGGCTGGACTTCGGCGCCTCAAGGCGCAGCCCGCCGGGCTGGACCGCCGCATTCGCGCAACTTGTCGCATGGCAAATACAGCAAGATAGCCCGAACTCCGGCTGTTTTGGCTCTTCAACCGGATTGCCATTCCCGTCAATGGAGACTTTTTTGAACCCCGTTGGGGTACATATAATGATGCTTCGGGCAAACGGATCGGCGGCCGCCGCGGCCGCCAACGCCATGGCGGATGCTTGCAAAGCCCCGAGGAACGCCTGAACAAGCAAACCGATGATCGTACAGGCAACGATCGTTCGGCGTCTGGATGTCAGGCTGTTTCGCCACATATTTGCAGTCTAGCCGTAACCGATCTTGATTGCCAAGCGATGTGCGACAAGACATTCGCAGTTCGCCACGAATGGCAAATTCGATGCGCCTCTTTGCACACTTTGAGCACCCGTTGCCGGCGGTTCATGGCCCGGCCGAAATGTGGACGAAATTCCCGCGAGATGTTGCCTGGGCCGGTTTATGGATATCGTCATAGGCGCGAATAAAGGTTGCATCCGGCGGCATTCGCCGGCGTCTCCCGGGCGGCCCCGGCCGGAGGCCGCAACAAACGCCGGTCACCCCACCCCAAGGCCGCTACCGGCCTTTCCACGGCACAAGCTGGCGCTCGACCCAGCGCATGAAGAGGTCGAAGGAATAGGCGATGATGCCGATCACGATAATGCCCATGATGACAACATCCGTCACCAGAAACTCCGAAGCGCTCATGATCATGGCGCCAAGGCCTTCCTGGGTTGCAACGAGTTCGGCGGCAACAAGCGTTGTCCATCCGAAGCCGATACCAATTCGCATACCCGTCAGGATTTCCGGCAGCGAACCCTTGAGGATCACGTGCCACAGAATTTGCACGCGGTTCGCGCCAAGCGAATATGCGGCATGAATCTGTTCGATGGCGATGGAGCGCACGCCGGCGCGTGTGTTCAGCACCATCGGCGCGAACATTGCGAGATAGAGGAGAACGAGCTTCTGCGTCTCGCCGATGCCGAACCAGATGACCGTCAGCGGCAGGTAGCCGAGCGGTGGAAGCGGCCGGTAAAACTCGATCGGAGGATCGAATACGCCGCGCATGACTCTGTTGGTGGCCATGGCGATTCCGATAGGAATAGCGGTCACGGCAGCGAAGAGGAACGAACCGAAAATCCGCCAGAGGCTCGCTTCCGTGTGCTGCCAGAGCGTAGAGCCCTGGTAACCCTCCAGCGAGGCGGAGATAAATTTCCCCCAAACCGCGGCGGGCGCCGGCAGGAAAAGCGGCTTGATTATCGGTCCCTCGCCGAACAATCCCGGCAGAGTGATCAAATACCAAAGGAGAAACAGGCCAATCGTGGTCGCGACGGCGATCGCCGAGCTGTTCCCCATGCCGGGCGCGCCATATGAATCGCCGGGCCTCGCCGGTCCGGCGGAGAAGATCGATCCGATGCGAGTGAAAATTCCGCCGGCCTCCACAGCGTCGGTGCTAGCCATCTAACGTTCCTCCCGCGACTTCGTCGCCATGAATGATCGACAGAACCTTTTCGCGCATGTCAATAAAGTCCGGCATGGATTTCACCTTGCGCGCGTCGCGCGTCGCGAAAAAGCGCTGATAAAAATCGAGCTCATATTCGTGGGTGATGCGGCCGGGGCGCGGCGACATCACGATCAGCCGCGTTGCAAGAAACAGAGCCTCTTCCACGCTATGGGTGATAAAGAACACCGCCTTGTTGGTCTCCTGCCAGACGTCGAGAATCAGCTCCTGCATATTATCCCTTGTAAGCGCATCGAGTGCGCCAAGCGGCTCGTCCATCAACAGAGCCTTGGGGTCGCTCGTCAGCGCCCGCGCCAGGCCGACACGCTGCTGCATGCCGCCCGACAGCTCATATGTCCGATGTCCCTCAAAGTCCTCCAAGCCGACGAGACGGAGATATTTGCGGGCGATTTCCCGCCGTTCGGCCTGCGGCACGCCTTGCAATTTCAGACCGAAGGTGACGTTTTGCAGGACTCTGAGCCAGGGAAGCAGAGCATGCTTTTGGAACACCACGCCACGGTCCGCGCCAGGTCCGGTAATCCGCTTGCCGCCAAGGGTCACTTGGCCCTCGGTTGGGCGGATGAAGCCGGCAAGGAGATTGAGAAAGGTCGTCTTGCCGCATCCCGAGGCGCCGAGCGCGACAACGAAATCCCCCGGCCTGATGGCGAGCGACACTTTTTCAAGCGCGTGGACCCCTTCACCACCACGCGTCGGGTAGATCACCGTCACCTCATCGGCCTTGAGGGTCTCATCATCGCCATTGCCGACCGGGGTCCGTTGAGGCGGGGCGCCGGCGGATTTGATATCGGCTTGTACCATTGGCGAACCTCTCTCCAGATACAAAAAGAGCGGCACATATGGCCGCTCTTTTCTGCTGTTCTTATTTGCAGCCGGCTATTGCCGCCTTTACGTACTCATCTGTGACGACCGCACCGTAGTCCGGAAGCAATTTCTCGATTTTCTTTTGCGATTTGAGAAATTCGGAAGTGAATAGCAGGGCCCGCGCGGCGCCGCCGTCTTTGCCTCCGCCAAGCCAGGAATTCGAGGCCTGGCTTTCCAAATCCGGGAAATCATAAAGGGCGAGCACGCCGGGGACATCGGCGGCGGTTCCACCGACGAGGCTGACGATGGCCTTGGCATTTTCGGAATCGGGGCCGAAAGACTTCCGATCGTCGCGATAGGCGGCGTCGGCTTCAGCAATCGTTTTTACGAATTTGCACATGAAATCCTTGTTCTTCGAGGCAAAGTCATCGTTGACGACCATTCCGTCAAATGTCGCCTTGCCCCAGCGGGACAACTCGCCCGACGTGATCAGGACCTTGCCGGAGTTCTTGATCCGCCCAAGTGCCGGGTCCCAGACAAAGGCCGCGTCGATATCGCCGCGCTCCCAGGCCGCCGCGATAGCATTCGGCTGCATATTGAGGATTTTGACGTCGCTCGGATTGACGCCGAATTGTTCAAGGGCGAAAAGGGTATGGAAATGCGTCGTCGAAACGAAGGGCACGCCGAGTTTTTTGCCCTTCAAGTCCTGTGGAGCGACGATTCCGGAACCATTGCGAACGACCAGCGCTTCGGCGTCGTTGATATTCTCGACGATCCAGAAAAGCGTAATCGGCAAGGTCCGGCTGACGCCAGCGGCAATGGGGCTTGAGCCCGCAAGCGCGATATGCACATCGCCGGATGCCATGGCGGTTATGACTTTCGCGCCGGAATCAAATTTCCGCCAGTTGATCTTGTAACCCGTCGCTGCCTCGAACTTTTTTTGCACGATGGCCACTTTCCACGGGTTGTAGATAAGCTGATAACCGATCGTGACCTCTTTTTGCGCATGCGCGAGCCCCGTCGTCAGGCACAATACGGTGACGAGCCCCAACACGCTTTTCATTATTCGACTCATGTTTGCTCTCCCAAGATGTCAATTTTCATTTCGATGCGCGTCATTCAGCGCGCGTCCATTTGGTCGGCCCCGCGAGCTGCCGCAATCCTCTGTTCGGCGGCGCATTGCACTGCATGAACGACGACCGGATTGCAGCCTTCGAGCACCTACCTTATCGGCAAGCGGGCGATGAGCACAATGTTAAGAGGCGAATTCTTCCAAAGTCGCTCTCAATTTCGCCGCGAGCTCGTCAATATGCGTTCGCTCCGCGACAAGCGGCGGAGCGACAATGGCGGCGTCTCCGGTAAATTTGACATGAAGACCGCTCCAGAAAAGGTGCTTTTGTATTTCGGGACCGCGCGTTCCCGGCTTGGCGCCGGGAGCGACATCAAAGCCGGCGATCATGCCATAGCCGCGAATGTCGGTGACGATATCGATATCCCGAAGCGCGAAGATCGCATCTAGGAAGTAATCGGAAAGCTCCGCGGATCGTTCAAACAATTGGTCCTTCTCGTAAATGTCGAGCGTCGCGTTCGCCGCCGCGCAGGATGCCGGATGGGCCGAATAGGTATAACCGTGAAAGAACTCGATCGCGCCCTCGGGCGCGGAATCGACGATCGTGTCGTAGATCTCGTCCTTTACCGCGACGGCGCCCATTGGCTGACAGCCATTGGTCAACGCTTTTGCCATGGTCATGATATCCGGCATAACGTCGAAAGCCTGCGCGGCGAAGGCTTTGCCGAGGCGGCCAAATCCGCAAATCACCTCGTCGAAGACGAGAAGGATATCATTGGCGCTGCAGATCTCGCGAAGCCGCTGCAGATAGCCTTCCGGGGGTACAAGACAGCCTGTCGAACCGGCAATCGGCTCGACGAAGCACGCGGCGATCGTGTGCCCCCCATAGGTATCGACGAGGCGCTGAAGATCTTCGGCGAGCTCGGCGCCATGGGCGGGCTGGCCGCGGGAAAAGCGGTTTTCCGGAAGCCAGGTATGGCGAAGCGTTGCGATGTAAGGCATGACGACCGGAAAAGTGTCCCGGTTCTTGACCATGCCGCTCAAGGAAGTACCGCCAATATTGACGCCGTGATAGGCGCGCTCGCGGGTGACGAAGCGCAATCTTTGATGCTCGCCACGGGCGTTGTTATAAGCCATCACGATTTTTATGGCCGTGTCGACGGCCTCGGAACCGGAATTCACGAAGAAAAAGTGATTGATCCCATCCGGGGTTATTTTCGCCAGCTTTCTCGCGACCTCGAACGAACCGGCATGGCCCAGCCCGAATGGCGCCATATAATCGTTCGACAGAAGCTGCTCATGGACCGCATCGGCAATTTCACGCCTGCCATGGCCGGCCGCGATGCAGAATAGCCCCGCGGAGCCATCGAGAATCTTACCGCCCCGGTGGTCCCAGAGATAAACCCCCTCACTCCTTGCCACCAGGCGCGGTTCCGCTTTGAATTGGCGATTGGCCGTAAACGGCATCCAATGTTCTTCAAGCGAATTCGCCGAGAGATCCATTTTCCTTGTACCTCCTGAAACAAGCCAGCGCCGCGCGCTGGTTCCGCCTTGCGGATTGCCATAGGGTCAGTGGAACGTCAACCTTGCTTCTGGATCCATTGCCGTGCCAAACGGCCGTTTTCCGTAGCGCCAGAGCATGCGTGATCTTTTCTTTCAATTGCAGACTTCTACGCCGACGAGCCTTCAGGCGCAATCGCGGAAAGGCTGGTTTCGGAGATTCCCGGCGGACAAATACCGCCAAATAAACGCATGACCTAATGCGGCGCCGGCCATTCCGGTTTATGGTTGCCGCTTGCGAACGGCGTTTGGAGGGAATGATGCTGATTGGTGTTCCAAAGGAAATCAAGGTTCGGGAATATCGCGTCGGCCTGACGCCGACAAATGTCCGGGAGCTTACCGCCCACGGCCACCAAGTGATCGTCGAAACCGGAGCCGGCGAGGGCATCGGCATGGCTGATGACCATTATGCCGCCGCGGGTGGGGAGGTCGTCGGCCATGCCGCGGAGGTTTTTCGCCGTGCAGAGCTGATCGTCAAGGTCAAGGAGCCGCAGCCGGTCGAAATCGCCGAGTTGCGGCGCGGCCAGATCCTGTTCACCTATCTTCACCTGGCGCCCGATCCGAAGCAGACCGCCGGATTGATCAACAGCGGGGCGACGTGTATCGCCTATGAAACAGTCTCCTCGCCGAGCGGCGGATTGCCGCTGTTGGCGCCGATGTCGGAGGTCGCGGGGCGGATGTCCGTGCAGGCGGGCGCTTATTTCCTCGAGAAGGCCCATGGCGGCCATGGCGTGCTGCTTGGCGGTGTTCCGGGCGTTGATCCGGCCAAGGTGGTCGTCCTCGGTGGCGGCGTTGTCGGTACACACGCGATCCATATCGCGCTCGGCATGGGGGCGGACGTCTGGGCGATCGACCGCAACGTCGACGTGCTCAGGCGGCTTTGGACGCAGTTCGACCGGCCTCTCAATACGGTATTTTCGACGCGGGACGCGGTGGAGCGCCATTGCAAGGAAGCCGATCTTGTCATCGGCGGCGTCCTGATCCCGGGCGCGGAGGCGCCGAAACTGATATCAGCCGAGCTGGTGCGGCAAATGAAGCCCGGCTCGGTGATCGTGGACGTCTGCATCGACCAGGGAGGTTGCGCGGAAACCTCCCGGCCGACCACCCACGATGAGCCCACCTACATTGTCGACGATGTCATACATTATTGCGTCGCCAATATGCCCGGCGGCGTGCCGAAGACATCAACCCACGCGCTGAACAACGTGACCCTGCCCTTCGTTGCCGCTTTGGCGGACAAGGGCTGGAAGCAGGCCATGCGCGACGACCCCTATTTGCGGGCGGGTCTCAATATTCATGACGGCAAGGTGACATATCGTGCCGTCGCCGAAACGCATGGGCTTGAGTTCGTCGATCCGAAAGACGTGATCGCAGAGTAAGGTCCGGCGCCTCTGCCAATGATATTGCATGCACCATAACAAACATGAGAAACTAGGCTGATCGGCAAGTATGACAGGGCCTTGTTGCTTAAACTCAAGGAGGAAACGATGCGATTAATTGGTATCATCGCGACGGCAGTTATAGCATTGACAGCGCTTACCGGCGGTGCCTTCGCCGGCGGCTACGGCAAACAGAAAGTCGTCTACCACATCAATTATGATGACCCGAACGCGCAGGCCGGGGCGCTGAGAAATATTCAGAATCACATCAATGCGGTCGGCAAGGAAAACCTCGATCTTAAAGTTGTTCTGCACGGTAAGGGCCTGACGCTGTTGCTTGAGCCGAACGCCGCCAGCAGGACGAAGTTCAAGGCCGGCAACGCCAGCGAACTCATCGCTGCAAAAATTGCCGGATTAAAGGAGCAGGGCGTAAAGTTCAACGTTTGCGGAAATACGCTGCGCGGCAAGACAGTCGATTTCGAGAAAGACCTCTATGATGTGAGCAAGGCCGATATCGTGCCCAGCGGTGTCGCCGAGCTCGCCAAGCTGCAGGCGGAAGGCTACACCTACATCAAGCCTTAGCGACAATATCCGATATTCGGCAAAACGGGTTGATTTGGAGGGCGGCTCCAGGAAAAGCCGCCCTCTCGCTTTGCGACGATTATTCGAGGTTATCCCATCGGGCGGATAGGCCTGGAAACGCAAGGCCGGATGTTGAACCGCCATCCTTCCGGCGGCTCCGCGTGCGTTGCCCCGGAACCGCTCAGGCGCTGAATTTTGGCAAACCGTCCAATTGAGCGCCGAGCCGACCGGATGACCGACCTTGTTGACGCCTTGTTGATATCCCGCCGGGGAGCCTCTTCCGGCTTGCGGAAATTCCCTGCCGCCTTACAACATCATCACATTGTTGAGATATCTGCTTTGGCTGTTGGAGGTCTTTGTTTCCAGAATGTACGGGGCACGGCAAAGCAGAGACTCCCTGAGCGCTCCGCAGACCGAGATCCTGGCGTCCTATCTGGAGGGCCGGGACAATAATCTGAACCTTATCCGCATGGTGGCCGCGGCCACGGTGCTTATCTCGCATGCCTTTCCCATAACGACGGGCGCGGACACGGTTCAGCCTTTGGAAAAGCAAATCGGTCTGACACTGGGCGCCGTGGCCGTATACGTCTTTTTTATTATTTCCGGCTTTTTGATCCCCCGGAGTTTCGAACGGCGCTCTTTTACTGATTTCGCAATAGCGCGGATATTGCGGCTTTTTCCCGGGCTGGCGGTGGTCCTATTGTTGACCGTTTTGTTCCTGGGGCCGTTGGCAACCTCTCTGCCGCTCAGTGACTATTTGTCGAATCCGAAAACATTCGCCTATTTGCCGCGAAACCTCCTGCTCGCGTCGCTTCAATATGATCTTCCCGGCGTTTTTGACGACATGCCCTATCCAGGCGCGATCAACGGGTCCCTATGGTCGCTCTTTCCGGAAGTGATGTGTTGGGCGTCGCCTTTTTGGGGCTGAGCGGGCTTCTCGCGGACAAGCGGCAATTCCTGGCGGCAATCTTCTTGTTCGCCCTTTTTTATTCGCTCGTCCGGTATTTCCCGGCAGCCTGGCCCGGATATGAGCGCCTGCAGACCCTTGCGCATATGTCCTTTCCGTTTTTCGTGGGTATCTCAATCTATAAATTCCGCGACCGGATTTCGCTCAATTGGATGGCGGCGCTTGCCTGTGTTTCGGGGATTGTTTTCTTGAAATGGCTCTATTTTACCTTCGAGGTTTTCTGCATCCTTTGCGCCTATGTCGTGATCTACCTGGCGTTCGTACCAGCGGGAATCGTCCGAAGCT
>CAYWBS010000088.1:0-9290 GCA_964456215.1 uncultured Hyphomicrobiaceae bacterium | reverse complement strand
TGCGCGGGACGTAGGCTTCCGGCTGGTAGTAGTCGTAATAGGAGACGAAATATTCGACGGCGTTTTCCGGGAAGAAATGCTTGAACTCGCCATAGAGCTGGGCGGCCAGCGTCTTATTCGGCGCGAGGATCAGGGCCGGGCGCTGCGTCGCCTCGATGACCTTGGCCATGGTGTAGGTCTTGCCGGAGCCGGTGACGCCGAGCAGCACCTGGTCGCGCTCCGCGGCGTCGATGCCGGCCACCAGTTCGGCGATGGCTTCCGGCTGATCGCCCTGGGGTGAGAATTCCGAGACGATATTGAGGGCGATGCCGCCTTCGGACTTCTCCGGCCGTTCCGGGCGGTGCGGCATGAACATCGGCGCGATAACGTCCGGATTCAGCATGGATTGAACGATGGGATGACCGGCAATCAGCGGCTGCGGCGCCTCACCGAATCCTGCGAGCGCCGGCGTTCCGCCGCTTTTCGCCTTTTTCCGGCCGCGCGGCGGCTTCGGCAGAGGGGTGCCGGACTCCGATTCCGGAGGCGGCCCCTCGGGCCGGTCGGCCTTGGCGCGTCCGCGCCGCCGCGGCTCGGCGCGCGAGCCGAATGTTTTTGGTGAGTGCCGGGCCATGGCGGCAATATGGCTTGGATCTCGGCTTTTTTCTAGGCCTTGTTGCGCTCGAGTCCGAGACCGAACCAGCCGGCGACGCAGGCCTGCCAGACGGCGAACAGGCAGAGTGCGCCGAGCCGATCATAATCGCTCGAAAGGGCGACCGGCAGAAGCAGTCCCGCCACCGCGCCGATTGCCACGCCCACCGTCCAGATGCGGAGTCCGCGTAGCACCGGGACGGTAATGGCGCCGCCGAGGAAGACAAGCGCCGCGCCGGCGGCGCCGGCCACGAAGCCCGGCAGCAGCCCGTCGCTCGGCAGCCAGCTCGCGCCGATATTCAATTCGTGCAGATGGACGGCGATGCGCACGGCGGCACTCCAGCCGGCGATGGTGGCAAACGCCGCGAGCCCTGATGCGCGCCATCGCGCCCGCCCCACCGCACCGCCGAAGGCCCAGACGCCATAGGCGATCACCGGCGCGAACAGCAGCGCCGGATGGATGACGATGCCCTTGAGAAAGACCAGGTCGCCGAGCGGCCGCAAACTCTCGGCTATGGGCTCCGGCGTCAGCGCCGCGAGGGCGCCCGACGCCGCGCCGAGCAGGCCGAGAACAAATGGCGGGCGCTTATATAAGGTTTTCAGCAAGCCGGGCCCGGAGTCGGAAACGGCGGGTTCGGTGAGCGAAGGCATGGCAGGAATATGGGGTTAGTGAGGAGGAATGGGAAGGGCTTTGGATCACCCGCGTCGCCGGTTTCCTCACGCATCCACGTGCAGACGATATGCCGGTGCACCCGGACAATCCCCTAAAACGACGCGAGGACTTGCGGTATGGCTTGATCCGCGAGCCAGACGATGCCCTGGCGGGTTTCGGGCAGGCTGAGAAGGGCGATGACGGCGAGCGCCGTCGCGACGCCGGCGATCCTATTCTTGATGCGCCGGTGCTGGCGTTTTTTCTCTTCGGCTTCCCGCGCCCGCTGCTCCGCAAGCCAGTGCGGTTCCTGAACAGCCCTTTCCTTGCGCTTTCCGAATTCTTTCATGGCTCACGTCGCTCCTTCTAATCGGCCTCATTTGCCGGCAACATATGAGGATTTGGTTTCAGGTCCATTTCCGCGGCAAGTTGTCCGGGCGATCATCTCGATCCCTCCGCGGGACTGCCTCACCTCCCGCAGGAGTTTTCCTGCCTCTTGACGGTGTCGAACAGAGGCCTGATATCGACGGAAACGAAGAGCCCGAAAAACGCCGCAAAATCCTCGAGATCCAGATAGCCGAGGGCGATGAGATCCTGAAGCGCCGCCAGCAGGCGGGGGTCCGGGCTGAGCAGCGCCATATCGGGCGTGTAATTTATGCGATAGTCATCGCCGCCCATGTCTTCGGCCAACTTGAAAAACACATAGTTCAACCCGCCGGGGCTTACCCTCGGCGCCCTGCGCGCGGCGGCCTTGCGGGAGGCCTGCAAGACGTTGAAATAGGCTTCGACCCGGCGAACCAGTTCTTTCCTTTGATTGGGCGAACAGAAACGGCGCCTGTTGACGGTCATGATGCACGGCAGATAAAAGCCGAGATCGTCGAGCAGCGGCTCGAACGCGCCGTCACTGCCCCCGTCGCGTTCGTCCGCGCCGTGGCGCTTGCGGCGCGCGATATCTTTCTTTAGCGCCGCATGGCAGCGCTTGACGGCGTCGTTGGCGAGCTTTTCCGCCCGCCGCTTTTCTTCCGGATGCTCGCCGCTATTGTCAAGAAATGAAACAAATCCGGTCTGAACGGGGAGGCCTGTGTACATGCCGTCGTTCCGATATGCCGCCATAATCTTCTTGTGGGACTGGCCCACCAGGCCGTTTTTCAGAATCCGCAACGCCGCCTGGTTGAAGATCGCCAGAACGGAGACCCCGCAGAAAAGTGCGAAAATCGAAATCCTGAGAAGGACGAGCCAGCTTCGCGCCCGCGGCTTGTTTCTGCTTTCGTGATCTTCGGCGGCCGGGTTAGACTTCTCGCCGGGCTTGATTATCCGTCTGCCGAATTCCGCCATTGTTCCGGTCGCCCTGTGAAACCGCGCGCCGCGGCATAAGTCATGCCGCCCTTGCTGATCTCAGAAGCAATCGATGTGCCAGACTATTTGGCCGCCCGGTCTCTCGGAATGAAACGCAATCGCTCAAAGAGCCTGGGACGCGTAAATCCGCAGGCGCGATTTGGGGGGCAATGCGGTTCGGATTAACGATTTCCTGTTTCATTTTGAACCGCCAAAACGCGTTTGCCGCCGTCAGCCGGTTGGTTTTTTAAATTATTGCGGCACCGGACTCAGGTCGCCCAGAATGGCCAAAACCGCCGGAAAAACCTTGTCCTGGGAAGCGCCTACGGCTCGTAGCGCCGGCGCGTGACCGGTCCGCGACGGCCATCCTCAAGGACTTCGCGCTCGGTCTCGCGGGCGCGGTTATTCTCCCGACTTCCTTCGCGCTTGTCATCCCGGCGAAAACTCCGCCGTTCCGGTTTTGGACCTTCTGTCACTGGGCGACGCGTGTCCTTCTCCTTCTGGATACGCGTCTCGCCGCGCTGTATCGTCCGTGGATGAACCCTTGTTCTTTCGGTCTCATTGCGGCGTGCGTTATCGTCCCGCCGGCGTTTCGTGCGCGCTTTCTTCTCTTCGCGGCGATTGGTCGGACGAGCATCGCCGTTGCGTGGCGGTATCGTGGGGCGAACCGTTTCGCGCCGGTGCTTCCGTTTCCTCAAATCGCGCCGTCTTTCCAGGTCACGGTAAGTCCACTCGTAAAGCGGTATGCCGAGGCTCGGGCCGAAATCATAAAGGACGTAATCGCTGTCATCGCGCAAATAATGGCCGGACACCCATCCCTCATAATCAAGGAAAACGACCTCGCACCAGCCATAGCCAAATGTACAATGAATGACATCGACTGGATGTCTCGCAGGGATTACCGCAATGACCTCAAATTGTGCTCCGGGTCCTTCGCGCATTTCGGCATTCTGCGTCGCATAGGCTGGGCTTGCGCTCGCGCCTGAAGAAACCGCAAGACCGGTAAGAAGAACGCCGGCGGCCGCAAGATAGCGAACAGTCATATATTTCTCCTCCTCGGCCCGGCGCCTTTTTTTGCGGATACCGTCTTACCCTTCACGGAACACACTCTTTCCCGGCTATGTGGCGTGGACGCAAAGGCGTCAGAGCCATTCCCGCGCCCTCGCCCCACGGCGTGCTTTTCGCCAGAGAGATAAGATGGCGCGTAGCCTCTTGCTGCTGATATGGGAGTATGGCCGGCTCCTCACAAGATCGCCGGTCCCGTTCTTTGGCAGCTTGTCCGCCTGAGGAAAGTGCGATCAGAGCGTCACAGCTTTGGCAAATTATCAGGCTACGGTTACGGCCGGGAGCGCAACGAACGAGTGGTCGGCTGAACTTGACCGTTTTGTGAGACAATGACGGAAACGGCGAGACATCAAATCAACGAGAGCCTGCCGTCACTGCTGGCGCGACTTTGGCGGTTCGGCCTGGTGCTATCGGGAGATCCGTCCACAGCCGAGGAGCTCGTTCACGAGACCTGCCTTCAAGCGCTCCAGGGCGATTATCAGATCGAGCCGGAGGCGCGGCTCGACCGCTGGACGTTTTCCATCCTCTATTCGATTTGGCAAGACGGCCTGCGGGCGGAGCGTATTCGCGAAGATCGCGGATTTGCAATTCCGGCTGCCTTGCAGAGCGGCGCCGACGCGGGCGTCGAAGCGGAACATCTGAAAGTGTTGAGCGAGGTACAGAGTTTGCCAGAAGCGCAGCGGGCGGCCATACTGCTCGTCTATGGCGAGGGATTGACATATGCGGAAGCGGGCAATGTGCTGGGCGTCTCACCGACAATGGTGAGCGGCAGGTTGGTGGCGGCCCGGGCGGCGCTTGGGCAAACGAGTGGGCTTGGCGGCAACGGGGCGGAGTGATTTCTCCGGCGGCATATGGCAGAAACGGTTAGAAAGGCTCTTTTGACCGACCAGCAACTGGTCAGCTATCTCGATGGCGCGGCCAGCTCCGGCGAACGCGACGAGATCGAGCGTCTGGTCATGGCCGATGCCGCTCTGGCCGCGCGTCTCGCGCTTCTCAGCCGCGGCGACCGCCATTTTAAGAAAGCCTTCCGGCCCCTTCTCAACCAGGCGCCGATAGAGAAGCTGCAAGCATCCCTTGCATCCGCAAGAGCCAAGACGCGGAACGAGAGCGCCTTTGCGGAACCAGGCCGGTATCTCGGCATCGCGATCACCGCATCATTCATGGCTGTCATCGTTCTCGGCGGCCTGATCGCCGGTTATTTTGTCGGCACGCAGTCGGCCATGAGGGAACCGAATGGAAACATAAAGCCGGGCTCGGCAACCCAGGTCCGCGCCTGGCCGGACGGCCTCGCCGAGTATCATGCGCTTTTGTCTCCGAAGACGTTTGCATTGCGGCCGATCCGTGCGAACGAGCGAATATCCGTCCTCGGCCAAGCCGGCAGCAATCTCGGTCTCAATTTGACATCGGGGCGCATCAATGACCCGGACCTGGAATTCCGATCGGTCCAGGTCCTGCAGCTGGACAAGATGCCGCTCGTGCATATTGCGTATCTTACGAGGGAAGGCATCCCTCTTTCCTTCTGTATCGTCAAATCGGCCGGCCCTTCGCGGCCGCCGGTCATCGGACGACATGGCGAAACGAAGCTCGTACATTGGGCGAGCGGCGGGTACGGCTTTCTGCTGATCGCCCGGATCCCGGAAGCGGACCTGAAGACTCTGGCTCGGCGTATGCAGCGGCGGTTTCTGTAGCCCGGCCTGCCCCTGTCAGTTCCAGCCGGGCCGCAGCCGGGCGGCGTCATTCCTCCCGCGCCGCCAACAATCCGGCAAGGGCCGCTCCGTCCATTGCCTTCACTCTCAGATCAAGGATCAGGGGCAGCCGCCGTCCCGATATGCGAATCGGTATCGTCGCCGTCCGGAATCCAAGAGAGATTTGGATTTTGCTGGCGGCAGGCGGCGCGGTCAGACGCTTGTGGTCATCGGCGCGGAGCCACAGGCCGGACAAGGGGTAGAAACGAACCTCGTTACCGACAGGCGTCAATGTGGCGAATGCGACGCCGCCGGGGTGCCTTTCGATCCGACTCACATAGATGGAGAGATAAATATACATACCGGCGGCGAAAGCGACCCCAAGTGCCGACACCAGGCCGGCAATGGCCAGCCTTTCGGCCATCGGGTGGAGGATACCGCTTCCGTCCGGTTCAAGGCCAAGGGTGAAAAAAAGCTGCGCTGCGCCGTAAAAGGCAATGACTGAGGTGAGCACCGCACCCCAAAAACTGATGCGGACCTTTCGCGCTTGCCGCACATTGCGGTAAAGAACCGTCATTCTCATGTGTCCGTTGCAGCCGGCCGGTGAAGGCCCCTTGATGATCTCACCTTCAAAAAGTCCACGGCTTCGCGGCAACCAAAACATTTGGCTTGGGCCGTGATAGGGCGTGCGATAGTTTACTGTACCGCGACGCCGACAAGCTAGTATCGGTGACCGCCTTGGCAAAAAGGTGCGTCACGGACCAGCCCTTGGGGGGCAAATCATGCCGCTGATCGACCAATTTATCGAATTGGTGAGCAGATATCACCGCATCCTGCTTGTCGCAGGACCAATAGCCCTGTTGCTCCTCTATTTGGTCCTGAAGGCCATTCTGAGATCCCCTAAAAAGCCTGATACGGGCGAACAGAAGAAACGGGCCGAGCCGCAACCCCAAGACCCTACCGAAAAGGCGGAACCTCGCCAGGCTGACGAAACGGCAAAGGAAGAGGACAGGGCCCAAGCGGAGAAAAGAGGAGAGGCGGATAGGCCGGATGCTGGCACTCCTGACTCGCTTTCAGATGACAGCGCGGAGCGCGAAGACAGGCGGCGGCACGCAGAGAGCGAAAGACAGGAAGAGCCGGGGCAGCCTACTGCTCCGGCGGAGATGGAGCGTTACCGCCCCCACTCCGGCGCGACAGTGCCTGAAAGTACGGACATCTCAACCGATCGGGAAGAGTTTGAAGCCGAAATCGCGTCCCGCGAAACCATTGCGGCCGATAGCGATATGACCCCGGAACGACACGACGATCACTATCTGGTCGATGTCTTTTTCGCAACCGACCGCAACCGGTCCGCCGACTACGGGGAAATTTTTACCGGCGACCGGCACCCGGGCGAGATGCTGTCATTCGGCTCGTTGCAAATTTCGGTGCCCCTCCATCACGAGGTCGGCGAAATCGAACAGCCGGGATGGTGGCATGTTCTCCTCGGCGTCAACCGCGATCCGAACCGGTTCTTCACGATCCGGGACATCGAGGATTTCGAGGAGCGTGCGTTTTTCGAGAGGCTGGACGCCTTCCAAAATGCCCGCCGGGCGAGGGAAGCGTTTCTATTCATCCATGGCTACAATAATAGTTTCGTCGATGCCGCGTTCCGCACGGGACAGATCGCCTTCGATATGCGCTTTCGCGGCGCCGGCATCCTCTTTAGCTGGCCATCGCAAGGCAGCCTCACGTCTTATTATAGTGACGCCGAGAATGCCAAATGGACGGTGCCGCATCTCGAAGATTTTCTCATCAAGCTGTCAGCGGTGCCGAGCATCAAAGTGCTGCATCTCATTGCCCACAGCATGGGCAACCAGGCGCTGACCGCGGCATTGGAGAATCTGAGCCTCGGCGGCACGGTGCCCGCCTTCAATCAAGTCGTGCTGACGGCGCCCGATATCGATGCCGGCGTCTTTGCGCAGATCAGCAACAGGATCGTCGCCGCCGCGGAACGTGTCACGCTCTATGCCTCGGAGAATGACAGGGCGCTCCACGCGTCGCGGCAATTCACCTCCTATCCGCGTCTCGGCGACATCAGCGACGGCGTCTTTATTCTCGACGGGATCGACACGATCGACGCCTCCAATGTCGACACGGATATTCTCGGTCACGGTTATTTTGCCAAGAGTGAGTCGGTGCTGACCGATATCGACCGGTTGCTGTCGGGGCGCCGTCCGCCGGGCGAACGTCCGGGGCTATCCGCCGTCGCGCTCAGCGATGGCCGGACCTATTGGACGTTCGGGCCCTAATTCGCAGCGCGAATGGCCTGCCAGATCTTCTCCGATGCGACCGGCATTTCGAGATCCCTGACGCCGAGATCCTTCAACGCGTCCAATATGGAGTTGACGACGACAGGCGGTGCCGGGCAGCAGCCGGCCTCGCCGGCGCCCTTCACGCCCAGCGGATTTTTCGCCGTCGGCGCATCCTCGTAATAGGCGATCGACATATTGGGAATCAGGTCGGCCCGCGGCAGGGCATAGTCCATCAGCGATCCCGTCAGAAGCTGGCCGCTCTCCTCGTCATAAACCGCATTTTCATAAAGCGCCTGGCCGATGCCCTGGGCAACGCCGCCCATGACCTGGCCGTCGGCGAGCAGAGGATTGACGATGGTGCCGAAATCATCGACCACCCAATAGCCTTTTAGCTCCACGCTACCCGTTTCCGGGTCGACTTCGACCTCGGCCGCGTGGCAGCCATTGGGAACGGAGATAATCGCGCGCTCGAAGACGCTTTCCGAGCTGAGGGCGCCTGGCTCCATTCCCTCCGGCAGCCGGCCGGCCTCGAAAGAGGCGCGGATGACCTCGTCCATGGCGATGGATTGGCTGGTCTTGATGTCGTTGAATTGCCCGTCCGAGAATTCAATGTCATCGGGATGCGAGTTCAGAAGATGCGCGGCGATGCCTTTGGCCTTGCCGAGCACGACGTCGGCGACCTGGGAGACGGCGCTGCCGCCGACTTCGAGACAACGCGACCCGCCGTGACCGCCGCCCATCGGGGTGGCATCCGTATCCCCTTGCACATAGCGGATCTGCTCGACCGGCACGCCGAGCTTGGCGGCAAGGATCTGTGGCATCGAGGTCTCGTGACCCATACCCGTCGATTGGCTGCCGACGGAAAGAGTGATCTTTCCATCTTCATCGAATTTGACGCCGGCGAACTCCTTCGGCCCGCCGCCCGTGCATTCAAGATAGGGCGAAATTGCAAATCCCCGGCGCTTGCCTCTGGCGCTGCTTTCAGCGGCCCGCGCGCCGTAGCCTTGACGGTCGGTCATGGCCAGTGTGCGCTCGAAGATCTCGGGGAAATTTCCTGAATCGACATCGAGCCCCATCGGCGTCTTGTAGGGAATGGCGTCGGCCGGGACGAGATTCTTGCGCCGAAGTTCGATAGGGTCGAGGCCGAGCTTGCGGGCGGCGAAATCGATAATCCGCTCGATCTGATAGGTGGCTTCGGGCCGGCCGGCGCCGCGATAGGGGTCCATCGGCGCCGTGTTCGTGAACACGGCCTTGCCGGTGTAGTACATGGCGTCAAAGGCATAGGGACCGCCCTGGGTCCGGGACGAGCCCCCCGTCGGCGTAAACGGGCCGATGGTCCAGCAATATCCGCCGATGGCGCCGACCGTATCGGTGCGCAGGGCGCGGAAGGTGCCGTCATTGTCCAAGGCCAGCTGAACGGCCGAAATCTGACCGCGGCCATGGGTATCGCCCAGAAAGCTCTCGCTGCGGTCCGCCCGCCATCTGACGGGCCGCTGGAGACGCCTGGCCGCATAAAGGACAAGCGCCGGTTCCGGATAGATGTTGTTCTTGGCGCCGAATCCGCCGCCGACATCGGGCGCGATATGGCGGATTTTCCCGGCATCGATCTTGAAGACGTTCTCGGCGACAGTCTTG
>CAYWBS010000087.1:0-9302 GCA_964456215.1 uncultured Hyphomicrobiaceae bacterium | reverse complement strand
ATCGTTATACGCAGCATCCATCAGTGCATCGCGGCTTTTGACCACGCCGGGGCGTTGCGCCAGGGAATGAAGAATTTGAAACTCGGTGACCGTAAGCCTGACATCCTGACCATCCCAATGACAGGAATGACGTTCGGGATCGATCTTTAGCTTACCACGCTCAAGAACATTCGTATTCTCACATGCGGATCCGGAAGTTTCTTTTTGCTGGGCACGGCGTAGCACTGCCTTGACACGCTCCAGCAACAAACGCTGCGAAAATGGTTTCGCAATATAATCATCTGCGCCCATTGTTAGACCGAGGAGTTCATCCACTTCTTCCACCTTCGACGTCAAATAAATGACCGGCATTTCCGATTTTTGCCGCAGGTGGCGCAACAACTCCATGCCATCCATACGGGGCATCTTAATATCCAAAATGGCGATATCTGGCGGATCGTTTGATAACCCGTTGAGCGCCGTGGCGCCGTCGTTATATGTCCGAATCTTGTAGCCCTCGGCTTCAAATACCATGCGAAGGGAGGTGAGGATGTTCTTGTCGTCATCGACGAGAGCTATGGTGTGCAAATTCTTTGCCTCGCAGTTGGTTATTGATTTCGCGATTTACGAATTCACTGGCCAGAAACTATGACGGGATTGTCGAGTACACTGCCCACGATGAATGTGACCTGAATGAGACCGCAAGCCTGGTCGCGGCGACCGCCTGTGTGCAGGTTTCTCAGACGCGCCACGAGATTTGCGGTCTTGCACTGACCCGGGTCGCGTCTGAGAAGCGCCAAGGCAGGAAATCGCGGGATGTGGGGCGCGAGCGGTGCTGCGGGCTCTATGGGAATCTAAGAACCCCATCGCCAATTAGCCCGACGGCAGCTAATGGCACGATTCTGCCGTGACGGGACCGCAATATTATTTCCGCAGTTGAGGGTAGTTCGGACTCGCTGAGCGCCCAACCGGATCCGACCTTTATGACGCTTGGCAGATACTTTTGCAAGACCGAGCGCGGTGTGACCCTCGCCGCTATTTCGTGGAATCAAAGAGACCCCAAAACCCGCGTTTGCGTGCATGCTTGTCTTTCAATCGTGAAACAAATGCGTCATGGGTCTCATGATCGCCATAGTCGGTGATTTGTCGGTCTAGGCTCTCTATCTCGAGCATATGGCGTGCGCCATGCCTATAGCGTGTCGACTTCGCTCCATTGAGCGTTGCTTCGATCAGTGCCCGGCGAAGCAGGACTGCTGACAGCGGATACTTGCCCTCAAGGTTCTCCGCCACTGGAGACAGAATATAGTATGCATTGCCGTCCATCTCCGAAATGCGGTTCAGGACTAGCCTGGACGCGCGATCAAGCGCTGGCCAGTATGTGAGAAACGCGAGCGCGTGATGAGCGTCCTCCGAAGTTTCGACCCACGTTAACGCCTTATTCTCCGCCTCGACGTCGTCAAAGTCCGGCAGCACTTTCAAATAATCTCGCAGATACCGATCATCCAAAGTTCGCTGGAACATTTGCCATCGTCGCTCTTGGGCCGCACCCTCGTTCCCCATTGCGAGCAGCGCCGCAATTTGAGCATCGTTCCATTCGAGCAAACCAAAGTCCCGTTCCGGAACGGCATTCTTTAGATAGGACAATGCTTCTTTTGCGCGGCCGGCCGCAGTGAGTCTGTTGGCAATCCTCGCGGCAAATACCGGATTGTTGAACGCCTTCTCATCGTGTGCGCCGATGTAGGCATCGACATCACCCTCGGCATCAGCAAGCTCCTGGAGGCAAATTTCCGCTGCTATGACATCGGAATCTCTCGTATTCGAAGTGTTTTGGCTGGCTTCCTCGTGCCAGGCCGTGACGCGCTCCTTAAGCTTCTTAACACCTGCTTCGCCCAGCGCCGGGTAGGTGGCGGTCAGCAGTTCGTCATAGATGCCGTAATCGTTACGCCGTAGCCGGTCATAGATTGCATCCGCAAGCGTTTCGGGCGCAGCCGCACCTTCGGCGGCAATTTCGCCTAGGCTCTCCACGGCATCGCGAAAGACGTCAGCGATCATGCCATTGCTGTCAACACACCGTTCCAAGCATAAATCGGATAAATCCAGAAGACGCCAGATCAGCTCCATCGCCAATTGTGGGTCTTTCGGAGCGATTTGGTCGACAATCACCGACCGCTGGAGCTCAAGGTCTCGCCGCAGCGTCGGGATTTTGTGGAAGTCAACGAAGGAACCAGACCGTGCAATCGTATTGATACGTTTGCGGACTTCTTTTGCAACTGCCTCAGGCCCGTCACTAGCGGCGAGCATAATCGTAAGCTGGCGCTTTAAAGTCTTGTCGCGACCTGCCTCTTTTACAAGAACATTGGCCAAGGCATGGGCTCCAAGCTTGGCGAGCTTCTCCGCTGTGAGTTTTGTCGATGACACCATTGACTAGATCCGCTGACAGGTCGGCTTTCCGACCCGGTTGAGCTTCGTATCATTGGAATTGCTTCCCGCATGTCAATCGACACGACAAAAGATCTATAAACGAATGCTGCAAGGGCCTCGTCGTCGGCGACTAAATCATTAGACGGAAGAGTGAAATACGGCGGACGTTACAGGCGTTCACTTCCGATCTACGCCTGCTAGCAGACGCTAAACGCAGCGTGACCTTCCCGCCGCTGTTGGCCCGAAACAGACTCTCCACCAATGTCTCGCACGCCACTTGCAGCGTCACCGAAACGCGATGGTTCCTTGCGGTTTTTGAGCCGATACGTGTAGGAGCTGCAAGCCAGGAAGAACGTTCCGAAGCAGTAGGGTCAAAACTTTACAAAACGGCTGCAGAACCCCATGCCACCGCAACGATCCCGCCAGCCGCCCCAGCGCACTTCCATTGCAGCCTCCGATCCGCTGCCCACTCACGATCGCACTTCGAAAGCAACCAGCCTGCAGCGAGCCCTGAGCCAAAGCCCAGCACGTGGCCCACGATGTCCGTCTTCTCGCCGCTCACTCCCAGAAACAATAGCAGCGTCACTCCGCCTGCCACAGGCACCCAGGTGCGCATGGAAGAGATTTTGCGATCAGGCCGCCACACCTGCTGCAACGCGGCGAGCGCACCGAGGCCGGCAAATATCGCCGTGGAGGCGCCGATCGACGTGTGCGCCGGTGAATGCACCAGAGCGTTTAGCGCATTACCGATCGCACCTGCCGCGACCATGGAAAGCGCAGCGAGACCGGCGCCTGTGACCTGGGCCAGGAGCAGTAGAAATAAGGTACCGAACACGAGGTTGCCGAGCAGGTGCACGGCATCCACATGCAAGAAGAGCGCCGTAACCGCACGCCACCACTCGCCGGCCAGCATCAATCCAGCCTGGGCCGCCCCCTCGTCGACCCAATCGAACGAGAACGCCTCGCGCCGCGCCGCGGCAAAGAAGAACAGCAAGACCGCCCAATACACCATGGGCACCTCGACCCGAGATATCGCCACACGCATACGCTTCTTGTCACGCGGCCGGCCGCGGTTCTCAATGTCATAGGCGGACAGTTCATCATTGGCCCGTGCGGCGTCCTCATGCGCAACATACAGGTTTGTGAATTTGCCTTCCGGCGCAATCGTTGACCGTATGTCCATTGCCGCCAGGACCAGGGCATACTGTTCAGCCTGGCGGCGGCTGGAGCATCGCCGCACCGCCACTTGTCCGTCAGGATCCACACCGTTCGCCTTATCCACATTCTCCCGGCAACAAGGTCCGAGATATGCCCTTGCATGAGGTAGTGCAAGAAAATGGATGACGGCAATATGCGCAATCCCCGCAAAGGCGGACCTTCAATGCCGCACAATGACGGCATCCGCTTCGACATTTGCCCGATGTCCGCTTTGTCCAGATTTTCGTCTGCTTTCGGGGGTTAAACGGACGTTTTTCAGCGTGCCTCAATACGGAGGAAATTGACCCAATCCGGACCTTTGCCCAAACCAAAAGCGGCCCCCCGGAGGACCGCAAGTTCTGGGCTTGATCGGGGGATTGATCAGGCTGCTTCCGCAGCCATCCATCTCTTCCGCCGCCAGCCTATGAAACCCAATATGCCGAGGCCGGTGCCGAGGACCCGCAAGGCGGCTGAACGGGGGACCGGAGCAATTGAAAAATTATCAACTCCAAAATATTCAGCAACATCATTCGATAAAATCGATCTATTAGTCTTGTGTCACCAACCAATCGCTTTTGGCAGCCACGTTGCAATTTCCGGGAATTGAAATAACAGAACGACGGCAATGATCTGCAAAATCACGTAAGGCATGACCCCAATATAGATGTCCCGGCTTGATACCTCCGGTGGCGCGACGCCCTTCAGGAAAAACAAAGACCAGCCAACAGGAGGAGTCAGAAACGACGTTTGCAATACCAAACATACAAGAATTGCGATCCATACCATGTCAACATTCGTACCGGAAAAGACAGGCAGGAACAGTGGCAGGACGATGTAAGAGATCTCTATCCACTCGAGAAAAAATCCGAGCAGAAAGAGCAACAGCAGCATGAATATTATATCGGCGGTCAGCCCCCCGGGGACCAGCTCGAACAGCTGAGCCACCAACTCATCGCCGTTCAACCCGCGGAACGCTAGTGAAAAGGCCTGCGCACAGATCAAGATGAAAAACACCATCGCGCTGATCCTGAGCGTGTTGCGAACTGTATCCGTCAAGACCTGCCAGCTTAGTCTCCTAGATAAGAAAGCCACCAAGATGCTGCCGAGCGCGCCGATAGAAGCTGCCTCCGTCGGGGCCGCTATGCCGGCGATAATGGAGCCGAGAACGGCCACGATCAGCAAGATCGGCGGCAAGACCACCTTGAAGATCTGAGCAATCAAAGTGAGTTTGCTCAGGGCCGCCCGCTCCTCGGCGGGGATCGCCGGGGCCATCTCTGGCCAGATCCAGCCCAGAACCAGCAGGTAAATGACATAGATGCCGGCCAGCAGAAGGCCCGGTATCATGGCCGCGGCAAACAGTGTCCCCAATCCCTGGCCGAGTATGTCCGACAGCAGTATTAGAACGAGGCTCGGTGGAATAATCTGTCCGAGCGTACCCGAAGCGCAAATTGTCCCGCAGGCCAAGGATTTAGAATAGCCGCGCCTGAGAAAAACCGGGAGCGTCAGGAGACCAAGCGTCACAACGGTAGCGCCGACAATGCCGGTCGAAGCCCCCATTAGGACACCCACCAGAATGATCGCCAGCCCCATACCGCCTCTGAGACCGCCGGCGGCATGACCTATAACGTCCAATAGCTCGTCGGCGATCTTGGATCGTTCGAGCATCACGCCGATGAACACGAATAGCGGAATGGCCATCAACGTGTAATTTTCCATTAGTCCAAATATGCGCTGCGGCAACAAATTGAACAGCGTCATGCCGAAACCAAAATAGCCGAAAAAGAGCCCGGCCGCTGCCAGCGCAATAGCCACGGGAAAGCCGATGAAAAGCAGAACGAAAAAACTCAACCCCATGAGGACTGCTAGGACTTCATTCTCCATCTTAGGCTTGCCTGCGCAAAAGAGATGCCGAGCGGATGAGTTGGGCGACGGCCTGAAGGGATAGGAGAAAAAAGCCTAACGGTATGAATGATCTCAGCAGAAATCTGTGAGGCAAACCACCGGGATCGGGGGAACCTTCCCCGATGGAGTAGGCCTGGTACACGAAATTTAGGGAAAGCTGGATGACAATAACCGAAATCCCAAGTGTCGTGAGTGCTGCGGCGGCTTCGATGAGAATTTGAACCCTGCGGCTAAACCCGTCGTAGAAGATATCGACGCGCACATGAGCTCCATGGCGCATCGCATAGGACATTCCAATCAAAGCAATCGGCGACATCAGATGCCATTCGAGTTCCTGCAGCGATACGGGACCAATCTTGAAAAGGTAGCGAAGAATGACATTGTTGGCGACGACCACCACAATCAGCAAACAGGCCCAGGATGTGCAGCGTCCGACCCAGTCAATGAACCCTTCGATGCGTTGAACGAAAAGCGGAGGAGCGACGTCTGTCGCTGAATCTGGTGCGGTCTCTGTTCCGTTCATGTTCTCTGCTCGAGAGCCAGCGATGCCGAGCCTCATTATGGTGATAAATGCAGGCTGGATTATTTATATGATAGCGGAAAAGCGGCGCCGAGTTTTACCGGCGCCGCCCCTTCATTAGTCTTGTGTCTCCGCTAGCCGCCGCGAACCCTCACGGCGAACTGCCGCTCGCTGGAGTTCGCCCACTTGTCGTGCTTCTTCTTGAAGTCCATGAAGCTATCGTGAACCTTGCGGGTGATGGCGTCGGACGCGGCAAGACCGTCGAGGACCTCCTTGGTCTTTCCACGCAGCGCGGAGATCACGTCATCAGGAAGCTGGGATACGTTTACGCCGTGATTGCTGACGAGATCCTCCAGCGCCTCACCGTTCAAGGCTTCCGCCGAAGTGTGAGCGACGATATTGGCTGAAGCCGCAACGTGACGAACGATGCCCTGAAGATCTTTGGGTAGACCGTCGTAGGCCTTTTTGCTCATCAAGAGTTCAGTCGTCGTCGATGGTTCGTGCCAGCCGGTGTTGTAGTAGTATTTAGCCGCCTTGTGGAGGCCGAGTCGGCGGTCCTGCAAAGGGCCGACCCACTCAGCCGCGTCAATGACGCCGCGCTCAAGGGCAGGAAAGATTTCGCCGCCGCCGAGCAACTTTACGTTGACGCCGATCTCCTTATAGAT
The DNA here is from genome assembly GCA_964456215.1 of uncultured Hyphomicrobiaceae bacterium. Lineage (GTDB taxonomy): Bacteria > Pseudomonadota > Alphaproteobacteria > Rhizobiales > BFAS01 > MnTg02. Next base: position 2,618 of record CAYWBS010000087.1, on the reverse strand, counting down.
TTTGCCACCCAAGCCCGGAATGCGCATCTTGAGACCGTTGAAATCGGCGAGCGACCCGACCGGTTTCTTGAACCATCCGGTCATCTGTACACCGGAATTTCCGCACGGGAACGCCACGAGGCCGTGATCCGCGTAAATTTCGTTCCAGAGGTCTATGCCACCACCGTGGTAGTACCAAGCGTTCTGGCCTTGAAAGGTCATGCCGAACGGGACAGTGCCGAAGAACTGCAATGCGGGAATCTTGCCGGACCAATAGTAGGCGACCGCTGAATTGGCCTCAACCGTACCGGATTTCACCGCATCGAATCCGCCGTTCCAGGGGATTAGCTCCCCTGCCGCGAAGAGCTTTATCTTAAGCCTCCCACTCGAAAGTTCGTCGATTGCTTCCACGATCCATTCCGCACTTCCAGGCCCACTTTGATAGAAGGGCAGTCCGGGCGGAAATGACGTCGTCATTCTCCAGCTGAATTTTTCCTGCGCCCTTGCAATATTCGGCGCGGCCAGTGTTGCCACTCCGGTGGCAGCACCAACTTTCAAGAAGTCTCTGCGTTTCATTGATTATTCCTCCCAACAAGGCGACAACGACTTAGCCGGCGCGCGGTTCGTTTGACGATTATTGTGCACGCTCGAAATATTGGTCGAAAATTGAAAAGCCGCTGATCTACTGGGATATCTTACACCAAACGCGCTAGATGTCACAATCCAACGGGCTTTTGTTTGGCGTAAATTACGAGTGATACGACCACTTCACTACGTAACTGCAATTCAGCTGGTGGATCGGCAACGCTCAATATTAGCGGTGTTGGTTGTTTGAATTTGTCTATTTCAGTTTTTCGTGTCTGCTTCTAAAGGGCTTTCGGAAAAGTGGAGACCGGTTTTCCGATAAAAAGCGCTCCAAAACAAAAAGATAGAGCGGGTTCAGTGACTCTTTTTTCAATGAAACAGCTCTAATAAAGTCCCTAAGTTCTGGACGACCACATTTCACTCTGGCGAACAATTTGCAGACGGCAACTACGAAATCGATCTCGAATAAGCTTCACTCGCTGATAAGATCGGAGATATGGCCAAATCGGTCGGTGTATTTTGCGCACCGGCACACCCCGGTCGTACAGTCCTCGGGTTTCCGAGAGGATGTCTCGTATCGCCGCAACCGTACGGTCGGGATCGCAGCTCTCAACGAGCAACCGAGGCTTTTCCCTTGGCAATTCGGCTTCCGGCAGATCACCGATTTCTTCGGCCGAGTCGATCGCGACAGCTATCATGTGCTCGGTTTTACCGGTCATGCCGCTCCCTCTTCGATAGGGCGCGCGCGGCCCAGAAGCAGATCATTGAAATCGCACCCTCGCGGCGGCCGGGCGATACGAACCGAACGGCCCTCGCGCTTCCAGCGGTGGGCGCAGTCGCGCGCGGCCGCTTCGCCTGTATCGTCGCCATCGGCCAGCACAATCACCTCGCGCACCGTCTCGGGGAGAGCGAGCGCACGGAGGCCGGAGGTCGACAACGCGGCCCAAGCCAGGCGCCCGGTGGCCTGCATGGCGGCGAGACAGGTCTCGATGCCTTCGCCGAGCATCAGTGGGTTACCCCGCGTACCAAGTCGCACCGCGCCGCCACGGCAGGGGCCGAGCATCATTTTCTGGGGCTCGACCGGAGCCTTTCCGACTCCGTCCCGGGCGAGAAACGTCCGGTGTATTGCCAACGGCGCGTCGTCAATTCCGCGCGTCACCAGCGCCACCAGTGCCGGCCAGACGCCGCCCGAAGGGTGCTTCAGCCCGGCATGGAAGCGCAGGGTCAGCGGCGGCCGAAGCCGCAGACAGCGCGATTGCAGATAGGTTTCAACCAGCGTGCCGGGCGCGGGGGCAGATGCCTGCCAGATGCGAAGCGCGGTTTCTGTTCTCTTGGTGCCGTCCCCTTCGGGTGCCATGTCCGCCGATTGGCGTAGCTTGTGGGCACGGCGCCGGCCCGCATGCCAGTCACGAGGTTCCCAAAGTCCACGGGACCGGAGCACGTCGATCACTCGATCTTGATCGCAGCCGGCATGACATCGAAAAAGCACCTTGCCACTCTTGCCAGTGGCGATCGACAGGCTCGGTTTACGATCGTCATGGGCCGGGCAACAGGCCATCCAGCCTGCACCGGTCTTGCGCCCGCCTAGGGCCTTTGCGATGGTTTCAGCGGTCATAACGCATCTCGTCATGGTCGCCGGTCATGTCGGAATTGCCGTTGTCATTGGCGGGGTCAGGCGGCTCTACCCGAGACCATTCGGCCAGGATAGAGAAGAAGCCAGTGACGTTCTCGACGATCTGCCGGGCGTCTTCGTGGCTGAGAGAGCGGTCAAAACGCGGTTGCCACGTCTCGATGGTGCGGTCGATCAGGTTGTCGTTTGCTGCGCTCGATGGTTTCATGAAGATCTCACCGTCGGCTTTTCGCCACCCCGTGCCTCTGATCTCCGGCCTCGGACTCCCACCGATGACGCTGGATCGTATTGTCATTTGCATATTTGGCGTCCCCATCTCAGGGATCGCCGTCTCGAGCCGCGTCAGCGCGGCAGGTCGTCCTCCGGAATCGTAAACTTGTGGCTCTTGCCCGCCTCGATCACGAGGTCACGTCGATTGCCCTTC
>CAYWBS010000086.1:0-9407 GCA_964456215.1 uncultured Hyphomicrobiaceae bacterium | reverse complement strand
TATTAGTCCTACACGAGATAACCGGTGTCTCTTCCCGCATAAATCGTAAATTTTTCTGTGGCGGTGGCGGGCAGACGCCCTGGAAGCCGGGAAAATGACAAAATAGAGCAAAGCGGCGCCATGCCGGCCTCGCTAATTTCCCGCGATATGCGTTTATGCACGATTATGGGGCAAATACATGCCCTGTCACGCGACCGCGAACCAGGTGATCATGCCGCCGAGCTGATGTTCCAGCATATGGCAATGAATCAGCCACTTGCCCGGATTGTCCGCCAGGAACGCGACCGTGATTTCCTCCCCGGGCTGGATGAGGACGGTATCGCGCCAATGGGGGCGGACCACGCCGCGATTGCGGGCGATCTCGCGGACATGATGACCGTGAAAATGCATGCCATGCGGCCATCTTGTGTCGTTCACCAGGCGGACCCTGACGGCGCGTCCGCGCGCGGCCTTGAAGAGCGGCTCCTTGGGCATGCCGGCGACGCCGTTCAACGCCCAGACCTGGCCATGCTCCTGCGCCAGCTGCCGCGCCAGAAAGTTCTTGCCCTTGTAGACCGCCTGCTCGAAGAAACTCATGGCGCCGCCGGTCATGACGATATCGACATCCATGGCCGCGGCGAGATCGACGCCGGCGGCAAGCGGATTTGCGGGCAGCGCCGGAATTGCATCGTCCGCGGGCCGCCTCACCCGGCTGCCGGTCTGATAGACAAGATTGCCGGCGACAAGTTTTTCGCGGCCGGTGTCAACCTCGATCGGCGTTTTCCGCCCCGGCGCCGCCGTCATATCCATGATCAGATCGATCCGCTGGCCGGGCGCGAGGACGAGATCGTCCCTGCCGGGCTCAAACGGCGCGACGGGCTGGCCGTCAAAGGCGGCGACCATCGGCCGGTGGCCCGGAAAGCCGATGGCCAGCACACGGGCATTGGCGACATTGACGAGCCTGAGGCGCAGCCTTTCGCCGGACCTGACCGCCAGATCATGGAGCGGCGCCCCATTGAGGGTGAGGATATTGCCAAGACGCCCGGCATGGGCCCGGTCTCCGATCGCACCGAAACTGCCGCTGTCTATTTCGCCGCTTTCCTTCAGCCGCCAGTCATCGAAAACGAGAACGACATCGCGATCGACCGCCGGCGGCACTTTTTCCTCGACGATCAGAACGCCGTTCAGGCCGCGCGCCACCTGCTCATAGCCGCGATAGTGGGAATGATACCAAAAGGTCCCGGCGTCTTGCGGCGTGAAGCGATAGTCGAACGTGCCGCCCGGCGGCACCGGCGCCTGGGTCAGATCCGGAACGCCGTCCATGGCGTTGTCGATCCTCATGCCATGCCAATGGATCGTCGTCGGTTCCGTCAATCGGTTGCGAAGCCGCACCCGGAAAGGCTCACCCTGCCTGGCGCGCAGAACCGGGCCGGGGGTCAGCCCCTCATAGCCCCAGATTGCGGTTTTCGGCGCGCCCGGATCGAGCAGCTGCGCGCGGCCGGCCTTCGGCTCAAGCACATAGTCGGGACCTTTGGCGAGCGCGGCCGTTTGCGGCAGCAGACCGATAATCGTTCCGGACGCCGCGCCGCCCAGAAACGCCCGCCTCGATAGCTTCGGACGATTTCCGCATGATCCGTTCATGGCTGGCGACATCGCATTCCGATTTTGCCTTGCGCCGGCAAGGGAGTTGGAAAGAGCCGGCGGATCATTCCGCCGCCTGGTCAATATCCCTGCCGATCGGGGCGAGCGGCGGAAACTCGTCCGGCGTCAATGTCTCTTTTTCGAGCAACAGCTTCGCTCCGCCCTCCAGATCGTCACGGCGGCTCGTCAGGACTTCGGTCGCCTTGGCGAAGGCTTCGCTAATGAGCGATTTGATGGCCATATCGATTTCCCGGGCCGTCTCCTCCGAATATTCCTTCGACTTCATCCCCAATGCCGCCTCGCCGAGAAAGGCATGGCGCCGGCGCTCATAGACCGCCTGTCCCAGCGCTTCGACCATGCCGAAGCGGGTGACCATTTCGCGGGCGATCTCGGTCGCCTTGTCGAGATCGTCGGCGGCCCCGGTGGAGACCTCACCGAAGATCAACTTCTCGGCCGCCCGGCCGCCCATCAGCACGGCCATCTTGTTCTTTAGATCGCCGGATGAGATCAAGAAGCGATCTTCGGTAGGCCGTTGCATCGTATATCCCAATGCGCCGATGCCGCGCGGAATAATGGAGACTTTGTGAACGGGATCGGCGCCGGGCAGAGCCGAAGCGACAAGCGCATGGCCCATCTCATGGTAGGCGACGACTTCGCGCTCATGAGGATTGAGGACGCGGGAGCGCTTCTCGATACCGGCGACAAGCCGTTCAACCGCCTGCGTAAAATCGTCCATCGTGACTTCATCGCCGCCCCGGCGCGTGGCGATAAGCGCTGCTTCATTCACAAGATTTTCCAGGTCGGCACCGGTGAATCCCGGCGTTATCGCCGCGACTTTTTCAAGCTCGATACCGGGGGCGGTCTTGATCTTCGCCAAATGCACCTTGATGATGGCCTGCCGCCCGATCTTGTCCGGCCGATCGACGAGTACCTGCCGATCGAAACGCCCGGCACGCAACAGCGCCGGGTCAAGGATCTCCGGACGGTTCGTCGCGGCCAAGATGACGATGCCTTCGCGCGGATCGAACCCGTCAAGCTCCGAAAGCAGCTGATTGAGGGTCTGCTCCTTTTCGTCATGACCGCCTATGCCGCCCGCCGCCATGCGCGTCCGGCCGAGCGCGTCCAGCTCGTCGATAAAGATAATGCAGGGCTTGGTCTTGCCCGCCTGCGCAAAGAGATCGCGAACGCGCGCCGCCCCGACGCCGACAAACATCTCGACGAATTCCGATCCCGAGATGGAAAAGAACGGCACTTTCGCTTCACCGGCAACGGCCCTGGCAAGCAGCGTCTTACCGGTACCCGGCGGTCCGACAAGCAAAATGCCCTTCGGAATACGTGCGCCGAGCCGCCCGTATCGAACGGGGTCCTTTAGAAACTGGACGATCTCCTGCAGCTCCGCCTTCGCTTCATCAACGCCCGCCACATCCTTAAACGAAACGCCGGTCTCCCGTTCGACATAGACCTTCGCTTTCGATTTGCCGACGGTCATCAGACCGCCAAAGCCCTGTTTTTCGGCGAGCCTGCGAAAAACAAACATCCAAATCACAACGAAAAAAACGACGGGGAGTATCCACGACAGCGCGTCGCGGAGCAGGGTGCTTTCCGTGCCGCCGGTGAATTTGACGCCCTTCGCGGCAAGCTCCTTGGCAATATTCGGGTCGACCCGTTTCGCAAAAAAGTATTGCTTTCCATCCTGCGGCACCTTGAGCTTGCCTTGCAGCGTCGTCTCGCGAACGACGACCTCTTCGATCTGGCCGGCATTCAGCAGTTTCTCGAACTCGGAATAAAGAATGGTCTCGGTGGTGCGCGCGGTCGCCCACCAGCTCTGAAAGAGCACGATGGCCATGATGGCCATCGCCACATACCAGAAATTAAGCTGGGTCTTCTTTTCCATGCCGGGTCGAATCCATATACCCCTCTTACGCCCAAATGGGCCTAGCGCGAGGATAAAACAATATCGTTGCAGCGCCTATGCGTATTGATCTCCATCAGTCTTCGAATGGATCCTGTACAAGGATCGTGTCTTCCCGTTCCGGGCTTGTGGAGAGCATGGCGACGGGCGCCTCGATCAGCTCTTCTATGCGGCGGATATATTTGATGCAGCTGGCCGGAAGATCGGCCCAGCTCCGCGCTCCCCTGGTCGACTCCGCCCAGCCCTCGACCACTTCGTAAATCGGCTGAACCCGGTCCTGCGCGCCTTGGGCGGCCGGCAAATGCTCGATTGTCGTGCTATTGAGGCGGTAGCCGACGCACACCTTCAGTTCCTCGAAACCGTCGAGCACGTCGAGTTTCGTCAGCGCGATGCCGGAGATGCCGCCGACTTTCAGCGTCTGGCGCACCAGACAGGCATCGAACCAGCCGCAGCGCCGGGCGCGTCCTGTCACCGTTCCGAATTCGCGGCCGCGCTCGCCGAGCCGCTGGCCGATTTCATCATTAAGTTCCGTCGGGAACGGGCCGGACCCGACCCGCGTCGTATAGGCCTTGGTAATGCCAAGCACATAATTGAGAGCCCGTGGCCCCAGACCCGACCCGGTCGCCGCCTGCGCCGCGACGGTGTTCGACGATGTCACGAACGGATAGGTGCCATGGTCGATGTCCAAAAGCGCGCCCTGCGCGCCCTCGAACAGAATCCTCGCCCCCTGGCGTCTTTGACGGTCCAGCAATAACCACACGGTTTCCATAAAGGGCAAAATTTTAGGGGCGATTTCGGCAAGCTGGGCATACAGATCCTCGGCGGATATTTCCGGCTCGTTCAACCCGCGCCTCAGCGCATTGTGATGAGTCAGTATGCGGTCGATTTTCGCCTTCAGACTGGTCAGGTTCTCAAGGTCCATGACGCGGATGGCGCGGCGGCCGACCTTGTCCTCGTAAGCGGGTCCGATGCCGCGTCCGGTGGTGCCGATTTTTCCCGCTCCGGCCGCCGCTTCCCGGAGCGCATCCAGCTCGCGGTGCAGCGGCAGGATCAGCGTCGCGTTCTCGGCGACGCGCAGATTGTCGCGGCTGATCTCGACGTTCTGGCCGCGCAGCGTCTCGATTTCCTGCACAAGCGCCCACGGATCGATGACCACGCCATTGCCGATGACGGAGAGCTTGCCGGGCCTGACGACGCCGGACGGAAGCAGCGAGAGCTTATACGTCGTGCCGTCGATGACGAGGGTGTGGCCGGCATTGTGGCCGCCCTGGAAGCGCACGACGATATCGGCGCGCTCGCTCAGCCAATCGACGATCTTGCCCTTGCCTTCGTCGCCCCATTGCGACCCGACCACCACGACATTTGCCATTTACGCCCCGTCTCCCGCTGTAGAAACGAAATAAGCCCCGGAGACTTGAACCGGGGCTTTGACAATGTATAGCGCGTGTCGGCCCGGGATGCGAGATCAAGTTGTGTGTTGGGCGGCCATAAGTCCGGGATGGGAAGGACCGGGGCGGGCGGGACTTGCAAATCCTGCGCGATTCCCTTTCGTTGTCCCCGCCCACTCTCGTCATTCCCGCGAAGGCGGGAATCCAATAGCATCTGCGAATGGACAAGCATCCCTGCGTCTATATCCTCGCTAGCCGGAAACACGGCACGCTCTATATCGGCGTCACATCAAACATTCTGCAACGGTTGGAGGCGCATAGATCCGGTGCGGTCCCGGGCTTCACATCGAAATACGGCGTCTATCGGCCGGTCTACGTGGAGTTTCTTGAGACGATGGATTCTGCCATCACCCGCGAAAAGCAAATCAAGAAATGGAACCGGGCTTGGAAAATCAGGCTGATCGAGCGGTTGAACCCGGCGTGGCGTGATCTGGCCGAGGAGATGTAGGGCATCCGCCAATGGATTCCCGCCTTCGCGGGAATGACGAGAGTGGGCGGGAATGACGGAAGTGGGCGGGGATGACGGTGAATGAGTGGAATGACGGGAGAAAGTGGAACGACGAGGGCGCAAACCGATCCCCCTTTACCAAAGCCGCCGGATCGCTTAAGGACGCATTTTCCGCAGCGATTCCGAATTCTCAAAAGGACATCCATGCTCAGCCGTCTGGCATCATCGGCTTACGCCAACGCCTATCTGCTGCTCGTCCTCAACATGCTGTTCTGGTCCGGAAACTTCGTGCTCGGCCGCGGCGTGCACGAGCATATCCCGCCGATGGCGCTGTCCTGGTGGCGGTGGGTGGTGGCGGCCATCATCGTCGCGCCGTTCGCCTGGCGGCCGCTGAAGCATGATTGGCCGGTGATCAGGAAAAATCTGCCGATCCTGTTCTTCCTCGGCGCCATCGGCGTCGGCAGCTTCAATACCTTCGCCTATCTCGGACTCAACTACACCACCGCGATCAACGCGCTGGTCGTACAGTCATGCGGACCCGTCCTGATCGCCATGACGTCCTTTCTGATTTTCAAGGATGAACTCAGCCGGCGGCAGGCCGCCGGTATCGCGATTTCGATGATCGGCGTCCTGTCGGTCATCTGCCGTGGCGATCTCGGTCTTCTGACGACGCTGACCTTCAACAAGGGGGACGGCTTTGTCTTTACCGCCATCCTGCTCTGGGCCTTTTACACGGCATATTTGAGAAAACGGCCGAATATCCACTGGCTGAGCTACACCGCCGTGACGTTCTTCGTCGGCGCTCTGGTCGTCACCCCCTTCTATGCGGTCGAGCATTTGATGGTCCGCCAGGTGCAGCCGACCCTGGTGACGTTTCTCGCCGTCGCCTATGTGGCGATATTTCCCGGCCTCCTCGCCTATATCTTCTTCAACCGCGGCGTCCAGCTGATCGGCAGCACGCGGGCCGGCGTCTTCCTGCATCTGGTGCCCCTCTTCGGAACCCTGCTGGCGATCGGCCTCCTGGGCGAAGAGCTGCGGCTCTTTCATCTCACCGGCTTCGCCCTCATTCTCCTCGGCGTCTGGCTCGCCTCGCGAAAGCCGGGTGCCTAAAAATGCAGCCTTTTGGCCTGCATGACATGGGGCAGCGTCCTTATTTCCGTCAGCACCGCGTCGGAGATCGGTTCATCAATTTCAATTAGGGCGATGGCGTTGCCGCCCGGCCGGTCGCGGCCGAGATTGAAGGTTGCCACATTGACGTTGTTCTTGCCGAACAGGCTGCCGATGGCGCCGATGAATCCGGGCTTGTCGGCGTTGGTCGTGTAGATCATGTTGCGGCCGAGCTCCGCTTCCATCTCAATGCCTTTCACCTGGATGATCCGCGGCTTGCCGCCGGAAAACACGGTGCCCGCGACGGAGCGTTCCTGGCGTTCGGTAATGACCGTCAGGCGCATATAGGTCTCGTAAGCGCCTTCCTGCCCGCGCGTCACCTCCTCCAAGGATATGCCGCGCTCCCTGGCAAGCGCCGGCGCGCTGACCATGTTGACGTCCTGCAGCATCGGCCGCAACACCCCCGACAAGGCAGCCGCCGTCAGCGCCTTGGTATTCAGCTCCGCGATCTCGCCGGCATATTCGAGACGGATGCCGATGAGGCCGGTCTCGGTAAGCTGTCCGGCGAATGAGCCCAGCTGTTCGGCCAGCTTGACGAACGGCTTGAGCTTCGGTGCTTCCTCCGCCGATATGGACGGAAAATTGATGGCGTTGGCGATGGCGCCGGTGAGCAGGTAATCGGACATTTGTTCGGCCACCTGCAGGGCGACATTTTCCTGCGCCTCCGTCGTCGCCGCGCCCAGATGGGGCGTGCAGATCACATTCTCGACATTGAACAGAATATTGTCGGTCGCCGGCTCCACGGAAAAGACGTCGAGGGCGGCGCCGGCGACGCGGCCGGAAAGCAGCGCTTTCTTCAGATCCTCCTCGACAATGAGCCCGCCCCGCGCGCAATTGATAATGCGAACGCCCGGTTTCGTTTTCTTCAGCGCTTTCGCGTCGATGATGCCCTTGGTCTTGTCGGTCAGCGGCGTGTGCAGGGAGATGAAATCGGAACGTCTGAGGAGCGTGTCCAGGCCGACCTTTTCAACCGACAGATCCGCGGCACGCTCCGGCGACAGGAATGGATCATAAGCCAACACTTTCATTTCCAGCCCGAGCGCCCGGTCGGCGACGATGGAGCCGATATTGCCGCAGCCGATAATGCCCAAGGTCTTGCCGGTGACCTCGACGCCCATGAATTTCGACTTCTCCCATTTTCCGGCCTGCGTCGACTGGTTGGCGGCCGGCACCTGCCGGGCCAGGGCGAGCATCAGCGTGATGGCATGTTCCGCGGTGGTGATGGAATTGCCGAACGGGGTGTTCATGACGATGATGCCGCGCGCGGTCGCGGCCTTGATATTGATATTGTCGACGCCGATGCCCGCCCGGCCGATGACTTTCAGCCCATTGGCGGCGGCGATCACCTTCTCGGTGACCTTGGTCGCCGACCGCACTGCCAGGCCGTCGTAATTACCAATGATTTCAATGAGCTCAGCGCGTTGAAGACCGGTCTTGATGTCAATGTCAATACCGCGGTTGCGAAAGACGTCCACGGCGAGAGAGCTCAGTTCGTCGGATATCAGCACACGTGGCGGCATCCCTTTATCCTTTCAGATGTATAAGAGTTCGAGCCCGGCGGATGGCGTGGCGTCCGCCGGGCCGGAGCCGGGGCGGGCCCGATCAGGCGGCCCGCGCCAATTCGCGTTTCGCGGTCGAAAAGGCCCAGTCGAGCCACGGCACGAGGTCCGTCAGATCCTGGCGCTCGACGGTCGGACCGGCCCAGATCCTGAGACCGGGCGGCGCGTCGCGATGGGCACCGATATCGAGCGCCGCGCCTTCCTCTTCAAGCAGGGACGCCAGTCTTTTGGCGAACGCCGCCTGATCGGCCTGCCCGCGCGACAGTATGTCCGGATCGACCACCTTGAGGCACACCGACGTATTGGACCGCGTTGCCGGATCTTCCGCCAGATAGTCGATCCAGCCTGTCCGGCCGACCCATCCGTCAATGATCTTGGCGTTGGCGCCGGCGCGCGCGCGAAGCGCGTCGAGACCGCCGATGCTTTCCGCCCAATCGAGCGCGTCCAGATAGTCCTCGACGCACAGCATGGAGGGCGTGTTGATGGTCTCGCCCTCGAAAACGCCCCTGATCAACGCGCCGTCTTTCGTCAGCCTGAATACCTTCGGCAGCGGCCAGGGCGGCGTGTGGTTTTCCAGCCGTTCGACGGCGCGGGGCGACAGAATCAGCATCCCATGGCCGGCCTCGCCGCCGAGCGCCTTCTGCCAGGAATAGGTCGTGGCGTCGAGCTTTGGCCAGTCGAGCCGCTGGGCGAAGACGGCGGAGGTGGCGTCGCAGATTGTCAGGCCTTCGCGGTCGCCCGGGATCCAATCGCCATTCGGCACGCGCACGCCGGACGTCGTTCCGTTCCAGGTAAACACCACATCGCGGGAGAAATCGACTTCGCCGAGGTCGGGAAGCTGGCCATAGGGCGCCTCGATCACGCGCGCATCGTCGAGGCGGAGCTGCCCGGCGACATCTGTCGCCCAGCCCTTGCCGAAGCTCTCCCAGGCGAGGATTTCGGCGCCGCGCGGTCCGAGCAGCGACCAAAGCGCCATCTCCACGGCGCCGGTATCCGAAGCCGGCACGATGGCGATCGGATAATCGTCGGGAATGGCGAGCAGCGCCCGCGTCTTGTCAAGGGCGCTTTTCAGCTTGGCTCTCCCGGCCTTCGACCGGTGGGAGCGCCCCAAACAGGCATCTTCGAGGTTTTCGAGGGACCAGCCCGGGCGCTTCGCGCAGGGGCCGGATGAGAAATGGGGATTGGCCGGCCGCTTGGCCGGGCGTTCGATGTGCTTCACGGTCGTCTACCCTTTCAGATAGCAGCCCCTCGTT
>CAYWBS010000085.1:0-9437 GCA_964456215.1 uncultured Hyphomicrobiaceae bacterium | reverse complement strand
TCATTCAGTCGGCAACGACCGCGAGCCGGTCGCTACGGCCGTAGAGGAGGAGAACGTCGCCGGCGCGGATCGTCAGCTTGCGGACGCGCTCGCGAAAACGCCGGCCCTGGCGGGAGACACCCAAAAGCGTCACGCCATGATTATAAAGTAGACGCAAAGAAAGGGCCGAGCGCCCTTCGATGCGCGCGCCCGGCGGAACCACCACTTCCATCAAGCTGAGATCTTCACCGGCAAGCCCGGTCGAGTGCTGTTCCTGACCCACATATTCGAGCTTCAGCTTGCCGACGAATTCGTCGATGGCTTTCGGCGCCGCCTCGAGGACGAGAATATCACCGGCGTGAATGGTCTGCAGCCGCGCCTGGCCCGGCATTCGCTCATTACCGCGCACCAGGCCGGCAATCACCACATCGCAATCCTCGCAGGTTTCATCCAGGCCGCGCACCTGCTGGCCGATGGCGGAAGAACCGTCCGGCACCCTGACTTCGGCAATATATTCGTCGAGTTGAAAATGCGCTTCGCCCAGGTCGTGTTTTTTGCGCTCGGCCGGGATCAAACGCCAACCGATAAGGGTGACGAAGAGGACGCCGGCAAGCGCGCAGGCCGCGCCGACCGGCGCGAAATCAAACATCTGGAATGGCCCGAGCGTCTTTGCCGGGTTCGTTGGATCGGCCACACCCGCCCGGAACGAGGCGATAATGATGTTGGGGGGCGTGCCTATCAACGTCACCAGGCCGCCCAGCATTGTCGCGAATGAGAGCGGCATCAGCGTCAGCGCCGGGCTCCGCTTCGCCTTATGGGCCGCCTGGATATCGACGGGCATCAACAGCGCCAGCGCGCCGACATTGTTCATGATCGCCGACAAGGCCGCGCCGACCGCGGAGATAATCCCGATATGAGCCGAGAGAGAGCGCGTGCCGCTGATCACGAAATTGGCGATGAGATCGACGGCGCCGGAGTTTGAAAGGCCACGGCTGACGATGAGCACCAGGGCTATGATGATTGTCGCCGGATGGCCGAATCCTTCGAACGCCTTGTCTGTCGGCACGACGCCGGCGATCACCGCCGCCACCAGCGCTGCGAACGCCACCAGGTCATAACGCCACCGCCCCCAGATCAGAAGCGCGAAAACGGCGCCGAGAAGCGAAAAGAGAATGATTTGATCGGTGCTCATGGCTCGTCCCGTCCGTGCCGGCAATGCAGGAACAGGGCATAGCGGGAATCGACGCCGCGATCCAGCCGGGAGGTACGGTGCAACTGCTTGGCTGTCGTGCCGGCGCATTTTGCAAATACGGCTCTTATTGTAGTGTAGCCTGTGTGGAAACGTTCGACGCCGGTCATTTGCACATGCGCGCTCATGTCGATTCGACGGTTTGCAGAGGGAGGACTATGAATGGCAGATAAACCGATTGCCGCCAGCAAGGCCGTGGTGATTGGTCTCGGCTCGATGGGCTATGGCATGGCGCGATCGATTTTGCGTGCCGGAATGACCGTCTGGGGTTTTGATATTGCGCCGGAACGGGAGGAAAAATTCCGCGCCGACGGCGGATCGCCGGGCGCCCGGCCCGAGGCCGTCCGCGCGGCGGATCTTGTTGTCAGCGTCGTCGTCAATGAATCGCAGACCGAGGATGTGCTTTTCGGCGAGAACGGCTTCGTCCGGCATATGAATCCTGGTTCGGTCTTCGTTTCCTGCGCGACGGTTTCCCCGGCATTCGCCAGAAAGATGGCGGCGCGCCTCACGGAATACGAAATCGATTATCTCGACGCGCCGGTCTCCGGCGGCACCGAGAGAGCGGCTGCGGGCGAGCTCTCGATCATGGCGTCCGGAGCCGAGCGGGCCTTCGAAAAAGCCCGGCCGGTCCTCGAAGCCATGGCGCGGAGCATATTCCGGATGGGCGAGGAGCCGGGACAGGGCTCGGCGATGAAGATCGTCAATCAGCTCCTGGCCGGCGTCCATATTGTTGCCGCGGCGGAGGCGGTAACGTTCGGGATCAGCCAGGGCATCGACCCCAGAAAAGCCCTTGAGGTCATTACCCAGAGCGCCGGAACGAGCTGGATGTTCGAGAACCGCGTGCCGCATATCGTCGCCGGAGACTACACGCCGCATTCCAATGTCGACATTTTCGTCAAGGATCTGGGCATCGTGTCGGAGGTGGCGCGGCAATCGAAATTTTCGGCCCCCCTTGCCGCGGCCGCCCTGCAGCAATTCGTGGCGGCGAGCGGCGCCGGCCTCGGCCATGAAGACGATTCCGCGGTCGCCAAGATATATGCGCAGAATGCCGGCCTGGCCTTGCCGGAAGGGATTTGAGATGCTGCTCGGCGCTATCGGCGACGATTTCACCGGCTCCTCTGACCTGGCGAATACTCTCGCCAGGGGCGGCATGCGCGTCGTGCAATATGCGGGAATTCCCGAGAGGGATGCGGACCCGGAAGTCGAAGCCGGCGTCGTTTCGCTGAAATCGCGGACCGCACCGGTCGGCGAGGCGGTTCGCCAGTCCCTCGACGCGTTTCGCTGGCTGAAATCACAAGGCTGCAGCCAGTTTCTGTTCAAATACTGCTCCACTTTCGATTCGACGCCGGTAGGCAATATCGGCCCCGTGGCCGACGCCCTCATTGACGCGGCCGGCGCCGACCGGGTGGTCGTCTGCCCGGCTTTTCCGGCCACGGGGAGGTCCGTCTATCAAGGCCATCTCTTTGTCAATGACCGCCTGCTGAACGAATCCGGAATGGAGAACCATCCGCTGACGCCGATGACCGACGCGGATCTCCGCCGCTGGCTCGCTCCGCAAACGCGTCATCGGGTCGGGCATATCGGCTTTCAGACCGTGGCAAAAGGTGCCGAGGCGATTCGCCGGGCGCTTGACGAAGAACAGGCGGAAGGCCGCACGCTGGTCGTCGTCGACGCCATTCAGGACCGCGATCTCTACGAAATCGGTTCGGCCGCCGCCGGACTGCTGCTGGTGACCGGTGGGTCGGGCATCGCCCTCGGCCTGCCGGAGAATTTCCGCCGCGCCGGGAAACTGCGCGGCGAGAAGCCCGAGTGGACAGGCTGCCCCGGACCGGTTGCCATCCTCTCCGGTTCCTGCTCGACCGCCACGCGCGGCCAGGTATCGGACTACCGCGCCGATCATCCGGCGCTGGAAATCGACGCCGACGCCGTCATGGCCGGAGAAGTGACCGCCGACAAGGTTGCCCGATGGCTGATGGAGCATATCGATGACGCACCGCTCGCCACGTCCTCCGCCGATCCAGATCGCGTGAAGGCGGCGCAATCCCGCCACGGCCGCGGCGCCGTCGCCGAAGCCATTGAGCGCGTCTTTGCCGGTGCCGCGAAGTGCCTCGTCGATCGCGGCGTTCGCCGGCTCATTGTCGCCGGCGGGGAAACATCGGGCGCCGTCGTCACCGGCCTGGACATAAAGGCGATGGAAATCGGACCGGAGATCGATCCGGGCGTCCCGGCCCTGAAACTCGCTGACCGGCCGCTGGCATTGGCGCTTAAATCCGGCAATTTCGGCGCCCGGGATTTCTTCGCCAAGGCCGCACGCGTCTTGGAGGGCTCATGAGCGCCGAAGCACGTATCCGTGAAGAGATGTGCCGCTTTGCGAAATCGATTTTCGACCGCGGCCTGACCGGCGGCGCTACCGGCAACATCTCC
Organism: uncultured Hyphomicrobiaceae bacterium; assembly: GCA_964456215.1. Lineage (GTDB taxonomy): Bacteria > Pseudomonadota > Alphaproteobacteria > Rhizobiales > BFAS01 > MnTg02. The sequence continues at coordinate 5,785 of CAYWBS010000085.1, read as the reverse complement.
GCCAGACTGCCCGATGGCGATCTTCTCGTCTCGCCCACGGGAACCTCGTTCGGCGCCCTCGACCCGGAGCGGCTCAGCCATTTCGACGCGCAGGGACGATTGATCGGCGGCGATCCGCCGACCAAGGAAATGCCGCTGCACAGCGCCTTCTACGAAACGCGCGGCGCGAAGGTGGGGGCCGTCGTGCATCTGCATTCGACATATTCGGTCGCGCTTTCCCTGCTGCCGGACGTCGACCCGGACAATGTGTTGCCGCCGCTCACCGCCTATTCGATCATGCGCTTGGGCAAGGTCAAGCTGTTGCCTTACTTTCGTCCCGGCGATCCGGCGATGGGCGATACAGTGCGCGGTCTTGGCGGCAGTCGCTCGGCGGTGCTCCTCGCCAATCACGGACCGGTGGTCGCCGGAAAGGACTTGGAAACCGCCGTTTACGCCATCGAGGAACTTGAGGAGACGGCCCGCCTGACGCTCCTTACAACGGGCTGCAATCCGCGCATGCTCAGCGACGGGCAAATCCGGGACGTCATAGATCATTTTGACGTCGACTGGGACTAATCGCCGGAAGTCCATCGAATCGCAACGTCTAAGCTGTCGCATCCGTGTGCATCCGATAGGGTTTGGACCATATAATGGGTTTCGGTCGTGGCCTGAGAAACGAACAAGGGACTGGACAAGACTTTGATGCCGGAAATCGTGTTCGAAACCAAAGGCCTCCGCAAGGTCTACGATACAGGCGAAGTGAAGGTCGAGGCGCTGCGCAGCGTCGATCTGCAACTGTTCGCCGGAGAAATCGCCGTTCTGCTCGGTCCTTCGGGAAGCGGCAAATCGACACTTCTCAACATTCTCGGCGGACTGGACGTGGCGACGGAAGGTCAGGTGACCTTCAAGGAACAGGATCTCACGCGCCTTGACGAAACCGGTTTGACGCTCTACCGGCGCCAGCATGTCGGGTTCGTCTTTCAGTTCTACAATCTGATCCCGAGCCTGACCGCGAAGGAAAACGTCGCGCTGGTCACCGAGATCGCGACGTCGCCGATGGCGCCCGAGGAAGCGCTTGGGATGGTCGGGCTTGGCGAGAGGCTCGAGCATTTCCCGGCTGAGCTTTCCGGCGGCGAGCAGCAGCGGGTGGCGATCGCCCGGGCCATTGCCAAAAGGCCCGAGGTGCTTCTGTGCGACGAGCCGACCGGCGCCCTCGATTCCAAAACGGGAATCCGTGTGCTTGAGGCTCTGGTCTCGGTCAACAGGGAACTCGGCACCACGACGGCGCTTATTACCCATAATGTCGCTATCGGCGGCATCGCCCATCGCGTCATCTATTTTCATGACGGCCGGATCGCGCGCACCGAGCAAAACGCCTCCAGGGTCGAAGCGAGCGAGGTGAGCTGGTAGGCGCCGATGTTGACACTCGACAAAAAACTGGTTCGCGATCTGAAGCGCATGTGGCCACAGGTTCTCGCGGTGGCCCTCGTTATGGGTGCGGGCGTGGCGACTTTCATCCTCGCCGTCGGCGCGCACCGCTCGCTCGATGAAACCCGCGAGGCCTACTACGAGCGCTACCGCTTCGCCGACATCTTTGCCACCGCCAAGCGGGCGCCACGGTCCCTGGTGCAGCGCATTGCGGAAATCCCCGGCGTCGCCGCCGTCGAAGCGCGCATTGCCAAGACGGCGATTTTGGACATCTCCTTCGTGCGCCCGGCGACCGGCATCGTCATCTCACTGCCGGAACATGGCGGGCGGGGCCTGAACAAGATTTATTTGAAATCCGGGCGACTCCCGGACCCGGAGGAGCGCGACGAGGTCGTTGTAAATGAGAGTTTCGCCAATGCTCATAGATTCACGATCGGCTCCCGTTTCAAGGCAATCCTCGATGGCCGCAAACGCACCTTGCGGATCGTCGGGACGGCCCTTTCGCCGGAATATATTTATGCTCTCGGGCCGGGCGACATCGTGCCCGACAACAGGCGCTTCGGCGTCATCTGGATGCCGGAAAAGGCCGCCGAGGCCGCGTTTGATCTGGAAGAAAGTTTCAATTCGGTCAGTTTGAAGCTTTTGCGCTTTGCGTCCGAACCGGACGTTATCGATCAGTTGGATATTTTGCTGTCACGGTATGGCGGGCTCGGCGCCTATCCGCGGAAAGACCAGACCTCTCACGCTTTCTTGGACTCCGAACTTCAACAGCTCAGAGCGATGCGCAACGTGCTGCCGCCGATCTTTCTCGTTATTTCCGCTTTTCTCATCAACATGATCCTGTCGCGGATAATCGCTCTGGAGCGCGAGCAGATCGGGCTCTTGAAGGCGCTCGGATACAGCCGCAGCGCGATCGCCGCCCATTATGTAAAATTCGCCCTGGCGACGGCCTGTACCGGGGTCGTGATCGGCAACGGGCTCGGCATATGGCTCGGGCGCGGCCTGACCCGTCTTTATGGCGACTATTTCCATTTTCCGTTCCTGCTGTTCGACAACAGCATCGACATGTACTTATCCGCGGCCTTTGTGACCTTTGCCTCGGCGCTGTTCGGGGCGGTTCGCTCCGTCTATAGCATCGTCGTTCTGCCGCCGGCGGTGGCAATGGCTCCGCCCGCCCCAACCCATTACCGCCGCTTGCTGAGCGAAAGCCTCGGGCTTTTCCGGCGGGCCTCGCAAATGACGATCATGGCGCTCCGTCATATCATTCGCTGGCCGGTCAGATCCGCCATTACGTCATTGGGCATTTCGATGGCGGTCGCGGTCATGATCTCATCCATGTTCGCGTTCGACGCCGTCAACTTCATGATCGATGTCACGTATTTCCAATCAGAACGCCAGGACGCAACCCTGACATTCGCGGCGATCCGGCCCGTCCGTGCCGTGCAGGAAGGCGCGCGCCTGCCCGGCGTCGTCCACGCCGAACCCTACCGCTCGGTTTCCGCACGCATTCGCCACGGCCATTTGAGCCGGCGGATCGGAATTATCGGCAAGCCCGCGGATGCGGATCTCAGCCGGGTTGTCGATATGGATCTGAAGCCGATCGTCGTCCCGGATGTCGGACTGGTGGTCTCCGACAAAGTTGCCAGGCTGTTGAACATCAACACGGGCGACCGGGTCACCGTCGAGCTCTTGGAGAGCCGTCGTCATAAGATAACGGTTCCGGTTACCGCCATAGTGCAAACCTATATCGGCCTCCTGGCGGTGATGGATTTGGATAATCTCAACAGGCTTATGAATGACGGCCGGGTCATAAGCGGTCTTTACCTGTCGGTGGATGAAAAGGCCTTGGATGCGTTTTTCGAAGCCATTAAGAACATTCCGGCGGTCGCCGCAATTGCCTTGCAGAGAGTATCGCTGGCCCAACTCCGGGAAGTCCTTAACGAGAATCTTCTGCTCATGATGTTTGTCTATTCTTCGCTCGGCGTGTTGATCACGTTCGGGGTCGTTTATAATAGCGCCCGCATTCAGCTCTCCGAGCGCGCCAGGGAACTTGCGAGCCTGCGTGTGCTCGGCTTTACGCGTGCGGAAGTCTCAAGAGTTCTGCTCATCGAGATCGCCATTCTCACCGGGCTGGCAATTCCCGTCGGCTGGGGGCTCGGCTATGGGCTCGCCTGGTTGACATGCCAAGGCCTTGACACCGAGCTGCAACGCATTCCGTTTGTCGTCGAGCCCCGCACTTTCGCGCTCGCCACGACAATTGTTCTGGCCGTGACGATCGTCTCCGCCTATGCCGTACGGCGGCGGATTGATGATCTCGATCTCGTAGAAGTGTTAAAGACCCGGGAGTGAGTTGATGACGGCAGCCTGGAAAAGGCGTCTATGGATAGGTGGCCTGATTGCCATCGTCGCTATTGGGCTCTTTCTGGCGCTGCGCCCGCGCCCGGTGCCCGTTGACGCCGCCGAGATCCAAAAAGGCCCCATCGAAGTGACCATCGATGAAGAAGGCGTCACGATGGTTCGCGAGGTTTACATGGTCTCCGCGCCCATCGCCGGGCGCCTCCGCCGGACGCCGCTTAAAGTAGGCGATGAGGTCACGGCGAAGAAATCCGTTGTTGCCAAGATCGAACCGGTGGCGCCCGCGTTTCTCGACGAGCGCGCGCGGAAATCGGCCGAAGCTTCCGTTCGCGCCGCAGAGGCGGCGGCGAAGCTCGCCGAGGCGCAGGTGAAGCGCGCCGAGGCCGAGCTCGATTTTGCGCGCACCGATCTGCAGCGCTCGGAGGAGCTCGCCAAACGAAATACGATTTCCGAGCGCGCACTCGATCAGGCCAGGCTCGAATTCAAGACAAGAGGAGCAGCACTCAGGTCGGCGGAGGCGGAACTGGAAGTCAAGCGGCGGCAGCTTGAAAGCGCCAGAGCAAACCTCATCGAGCCGGGCGACGACCTGGCTTCCGAGAGCGCGCCATGCTGCGTGCAGGTTTATTCGCCGGTCTCCGGCCGTGTGCTGGAAATTGTCCACGAGAGCGAAAAAGTCCTACCCGCCGGGACTTCGCTTGTGGAAATAGGCAATCCGCGCGACCTCGAAATCGTCGTCGACCTTCTCTCAAGCGATGCCGTCAGGGTGAAGCCCGGGGCGATGGCAAAGATCGAGGGCTGGGGCGGTGCGGTATTGAATGCCCGCGTCCGCCGGATCGAGCCCACCGGCTTCCTGAAAGTGTCGGCGCTCGGTATCGAGGAGCAGCGGGTCAAGGTGCGGCTCGACCTCGTGGATGAGTATGAGAAATGGGACCGGCTCGGCCACGACTATCGGGTTTTGGTGCGGATCATGCTCTGGCGCGCGGACGATGCCGTGATCGTTCCCTTGAGCGCGCTGTTTCGCAAGGGAGAGAGCTGGGCCGTCTTCCGCATCGACGATGGCGTAGCGCGGCTCACCACCATCAATATCGGTCAGCGCAATTCCCGCCTCGCCGAGGTCAAAGGCGGTCTTTCACCGGGAGATCGCGTGGTTCTGCATCCGAGCGATCGATTGAACGACAAAGTCCGGGTCGTGGAACGGGAGGTCCTCCAATAGCAAGACCCGCACCGGCTCCTCTGCCGTCAGCCCTGCCGCCAACGCGCCGTCGACTTGCACTTGCGGCAAATCCGCTCTCCGGCCCATTCGCTCGGAAATTGATGACCGCACATCAGGCATTTTCGCAACTTGCGGTTGCTATCGTGGGTCAGCGTGGGTGTCTTATGGTCTGATTTTCTATTGCTCATGTCGTTTTGCAATCTTTTTAGCGGCGGCGCGGCGCGCAGACCGCCCCTCGAGTCTCTCCTTCGCGAGCCCCCACGAAATCTGCCGCGATGCACGGCCGCAGAATCGATTATCGAGAAGATTGACCGGCCTCAAGCCCGGCCAGACTCGGCCCGGCGATACCGGCAGCATTCAGGTTTAATATGGGAATTTCTTTATGAGTTTCAATGCCCAGAGACCGATAGAGCCGAATGGCTCGACCGGGTTGGCTGCGAACCGGTCCAAGCGTTATTTTCAACGATGCGCGCCGGGATGTTATCCACGACACAACTTCTTATACTATAGTCGTATAAACTTGAGTCGAAGGTTTAAGCCGTGGCGCCTGGCTGACAGCGCCAAAAGGATGAGAAATGGAACTTCCGATCTATTGCTGGAGACCATCCAGCAACCGCAGCCGCCGTCAGAAGATGACGCTGGCTGAGCGGGTGTGGCACCTTCTTGAAGGGTTGATCCGCAATCCGGCGTCAGGCACGTTGCAAGCGCCCCGGTAAGCGGTCGTCCGGGACGGGACATATAAGCGACAATCCGCGGAACAATATGTCCCTGCCCCGCGCCGTCATACTTCTCAACATTCGCCGTCGGCTG
>CAYWBS010000084.1:0-9439 GCA_964456215.1 uncultured Hyphomicrobiaceae bacterium | reverse complement strand
TGTGCTTTTTGAGGGGCTGGTGCCAAGTAACTTCTAGGGAGGAAATATAATGAAACGCCTATTTGTGACATTCTTTGTTCTGTTTTGTTTTGTCGCCGCCCCGGTTCAGGCCGGAGATAAGGAAGATGTGCTCGCGGCGATGAATGCGTGGAAGGACAACCTTTCGAAAGGCACCGCTGACGATCCAAGCCCGGTGACCTCGCTCTACGCGGAGGACGGCGTGTTGTGGGGGACGATTTCCGACAAACTTCGCACAACGCCTGAGGCCATCAAGGACTATTTTGTCAACGCGTATAAAAAGCTTCCGAAGCTGACCGTGGAATTTAAGGATCCCCATGTGCGCGTCTATGGCGATACCGCGATCAATTCGGGCTATTACACATTCACCTACGAGAAGGACGGCGAGAAGAAGGTGCTTCCGGCACGCTACACATTTGCCCTCAACAAACGTAACGGGAAGTGGCTTCTCATCGACCACCATTCTTCGGGCATGCCGAAATAAAGCGGCACGCATTCAAGTGAAAATGCCGCGCTCATATTATTGGGCGCGGCAATTCGTTGATAGGCCACGCCTTGAGAAGGGCTTCGGCCTCAAGAGAAACCAGCAGCCTGGTCGCGGGAAACTATTCCCTGACGCGGAAGGCGGATCAGGCCCGATCAATTGCGAAGAAAGCTTGGATTGATGGTTGTTGAAGGCTAATTTTCTGTTTGAAGTGATGACCGGATTGGGTCATCCAACGGCCTATCCGTTCGTTGACGCATAAGGTCCGCTATCGGTCGGCGCAGCGGACGAACGCAGTGAACGGGCTTTGCAACGATACACTCGCCCAAAAAGAAATACTGCTTTGAGAACGCACCTCAATAATAGCAGTTCCTGCATCCCGAAGGCGCGTATCGGCCCGCTCATTCCATTTCCCCAAAGCTTTCTGAAATTAAGCAATCTCCCGGCGCCCCCTAGACCCAGTTTCACTGTACCTGCAATACTGTTCACATCTTTCACTGTCAGGCTTCAACAAATGCGAATATGGGCGTATCCTGGGTAATCCGGCATCCATCATCCATCATGAGGGCGAAGATGGGGGCGATAAGATTTCTGACATTGATCTTGGCACTCTTTGTACCGCACGCTGCTTATGCCTGCCTTGCGGATGGCGTTCCGGTTCGCGGTGAGTTGCAAAGGGTTGAGAAACGCGACCCGTCCGGCGATCTGCTGATAAGCTATCATATCGTGTTGCGCGATCGGGAATGTCTGAAGATCCTCGCTGGTGACGGCGCTAATGATCGCGAACAGATCCGGCGGGTGCAATTCGTGCCCTATGACACGCATCCGGCTTATCTGGACAAGCTGATCGGTGCGCAGGTCGCGGCGCGCGGCCGGCTTGAGCCCGCCCATGCCTCGTGGCATACCGCGGACGCCGTTCTGCTTGATGCCGAGTTGATCGGCATCTTCAGCGCCCCGGATGATGACGGCAATTACCGGAGACGGAAAGAATACTATCGCGATGAAAATCACAACGGCGAGAGCGGTGATGGAGATTTCAGGGCACCGCAGCGCCCGCGCCTGTCTTTCGGTGACCGCCCCTATTATAGGCGGGGCTATGAATACAATTCCGCCATCAGGAATGAAGAGCACGCTCCTTATGGAGGCGATAGTCCCGATGACGCGCTTCGTGAAGAGATTATCCGTTTCATTGCCGGAACCTATTTGAAATTCCATCACATGCCGCCCAATACCGTCCGCCGGTATTATCGGCCGCAAGTGCATTTTCGCGGCCGCCCGGAAGTCAGCAAGGAGATGGTAATCTCCGAGAGACTTCGCAACCGACGGCGCTGGCCCGATCAAATATATGCGTTCGATCCGGACTCCGTGCGCATTTCGCAGAGCCAATACGTGCAAGGGGCCTACGATGTTCGTTTTGAATTTGACGTCACGGTCCCCGATCGCGGACGGCGGCGCAGAATCTGGAACCGCGCCATTCTGACGCTCGACATTGTGGGCGACCGCGTCCGGATATGCCGGGAGGATGTCGAATCGCATTGGCCTGGCGAAAGGGGCCGGTTGCGCGGACTCGCCCGGGCGGAGATCGCTCCCCGCCCGTTGAAATAAAGGAAATCGCGGCCCGGTGCCGGACATATTTCGATTGGTTTGAGGGGCGCTTGAATACCGCACGACATCTGTCGTGGCCTCAGCCGGTGATGATTAGCCGGGCGAATTCAGCGGCCCACCTGTCGAAATATTGCGATCTACGGCGCGGCCTCGCCGCTTTCCTTGTCAAGGTCTCCCGTCTTCCGCGGTTTGCGCCCGGGAAAGAGGGAAATCAGCGCAATAACCGCAATACCGGCCAGCGCGCCAACCGTATAGTAATTGGACCCGGAACCCAGATAGTGCTCCGCAATGTCGATAATCTCTTCATATTTGACGATGGCGACGGCGCTGCCGATCGCGCCGATGATTTTCGCGGCCGCCTCGGTATCCTTTTCGTAACGCCGGGAGAAGAAGAATATCAGCATCAGGAGCCAGGCACCGAACAGGACGCTGAAAACCGGGCTCATCTGGGCGTAAAGGGTTTTGCCGAAAACGCCGTAGAGGACGGATATTGACTGTAGGAACGCGTGATTCATCACCGGCCATATCAGCATCGCGCCGCCGCCGATAATGATATCCCGCTCCATCGAACCGACGATTGGCCGGTAAAATTCCTCGACTTTCCGTCGCCACACCGCCAGCAATACCCCGATAACGAGAAGGACAAGGAGAAAGAAGACCTTAAGGGGCAGCAATATCTTATGCACCCGCCCGGTGAGCGACTCGTTTGCCCCTTTTCGAAACATCGCCGCCAGCGCTTTTCTGAAACGCGTTTGCGCCTCGCAACACGCTCCGGCGGTTGTGTGGGATTGGGTGACAAAGCAGTAGCGTTTGGTAAGCCGGTCCGGCGGCGCCTCGAGAAACGGATCGGGCTCACACTGGCGCGCAAAAGGCGAGAGGCCGATCCGGCTCTGACTGGCCTCCCGGACGTTGGCCACGGCGTTCAAAACACTGGCGCGCTGGCAGGACTGGTCCGGCCTGCAGCCGGGAGGACTACCTTGATCAGCCTTCAAGACCTGGGCGGGGACCTGCCAGAGGGCAGGGATATCGCCTTTCATAATAAGCTGGGCGATAAAATAGGACGCGACGGAGACGACAACGAATCCGAAGGCAAACCGGTAGCGGCCATAGGGTATGTGGTTCCAATAAAGATCGACGAAAATCGAGGATGGGAGATAAAACGCAAAGAGCGCGACAATGCCGAATATCGGAAAAAAGACGAAGACGTGGCTATAGATCACCGCCATCGAAAACGACGCGGCATCACGGAATTCGTAATAGAGGACGGCCGTTGTCGCGACAAATGAGAGGCCAAGCAAAAAATAGATAATGGCTACGAATACGCGTGCACCGAATGACATTTCACCGCCCCTCGAATTTCTTATTCCCCGGCTTATCGCACCATTATCGGGTTTTTCCCTTTGATTTTCCAGACGCTTCATTGCCGGAAAAAGGCTGAATTTCCAGGCGCCCCAGGGGCTTGGCGAAAGTGCCACGCGCCAGGTTCCTCCTAACAGCGGGAAACTCCGCGATGAATCCGTCAAATGGCGAACTGCCGGGGTGAGCGGAGTTTGATTTGCACTTATCCCGGCATCGCGCCTTATCAATCCCGCAATCAGGACATATATCCAGAATTATCGATGGAGGTGATGTTATCCAGTCGGTACGAGGGAATAAATGATGCCGACGCCTCTGACATGTTGGGAACCGGAAAAGCGCCGGAAATACAACGGAACGATCAAATGAAACGGATATCCAAATTTTCCTTTGTCCTTGCGGCTGCGGCATTGTTCGCGGGCGCGCAATCCTCGACGGCAGATGCCCGCATAGTCTGTGATGGCCCTTATCAAGTTTTCAAAGGAGGCGGACAGCACCGCTCGCCGCTCTGTGAATCACGTCACCTGGCCCGCGTGGCATCGAGTTACGGAATGCGGGTCTCGGCTCGCGCTGTGCATCATAATCCGAGCGTCAAGGCGGAGGTTTGTTACACGATCGGCTACGACATCCGCGTGAGCGATATTTGCATGGATCATCGCCCCGATGGCGACCGGCGCCGCAGACGCTAACGTTGTGACAAGATTGCCCGAAGTGCCCGCCGCCCGGCGGGTCCTTCGGGGCTCGGGGCAGAGTCCGCAAAATCATTATCAGCCTGGCGCGCATCGCCGGTTTGCGCGAACCAATCAGGATCCGCGCATTGATATCGCTTGCGATTGCTCGCGCAAATCACTTCCGGAAAGAAATACCTCCTTTTCTCTCAAACTCCCGGCAGTTAGAACGTATTTCGGTCAAATGGGTTTATTTGGTCGGAATACGCTCTCGTTTTCGGCGGTGGCCCGGCGCACTGGTTTGATGGTTTTGTGATTTGGCTGACGGTCTAATGGCTGTTAGCCGGTGCGGATATGACCTTGCCCCGTCCTTGAAGGAGGAGAAAATGATCACCCCCCTAATGCCCAGGCAGTCCGTTCCCGACTTTGCCGTGCCGACGGTCGGCGGCGATAGCTGGACGCTGAGTGCCCAATCGTCTCGGAATTTCACCATGGTTGTCTTCTACCGGGGTTATCACTGCCCGATCTGCGCGCGCTATCTCGGCGATCTCGACAAGAAGATTGCGGAATTCGATGAGCAAGGCGTAACCACGATCGCCGTTTCGAGCGACGGGCGGGAGCGGGCAGAGCAGGCGAGGACGGATTGGAAGTTGGAGTCCGTTCCGATCGGCTATGATTTGAGCCTAGATATGGCGCGCAAGTGGGGGCTTTACATTTCCACCAGCCGGGGCAAGACCAGCGCCGGCATTGAGGAGCCGCCGCTTTTTTCCGAGCCGGGCCTCTTTCTCGTGAAACCGGATCGCACATTATACTGGGCCACGGTGCAAACCATGCCCTTCGCCCGGCCGCATTTCGCCGAAGTTCTGGGGGCGGTCAAAATGGTTCTCGAACGCGATTATCCCGCGCGCGGCGAAGTTGTCGACCACAAGGCCGTTCAGGCGGCGGAGTGAGACATGAAAAAGCTGCGGTTATCACCATAGCGCCTTTTCCAAGCCGCCGTAGCGCCCACGCATGAAAAGACCGGCCAAAACATTGGCCGGTCCCGGTTTTCTGATCAGCTTATAGCGCTGATAACGGGTCGCCAGTTACGGATCAGCTACTCGGTGGATGCAAATACTGAGGTCTAAGGAGCGCGTCGACGCAAAGAACGGGGTCCAGTCGGTTGACTTTGCGAACCTCGTTCCTGCGCACGGGCTTTGACCGCGCTGGGTTGTGCAAGCGCTTAAGCATTTATCGCTCCATTAGGTTGGAATGCGCCCATGCCGGTTTCACCGGAAGGGCAAGCCAGGCGAGGCGCAGTCGCTCTCATTGCCTCGAAGAGGCGTTCACCAGTCTCCTGAAGAAGAGGAGCTTCAGCATTGCGATGATGTTGAGCCACTGTAACAGCCTTGATCATCTTTAAAGCTGACTTCTCCTTTTCATCCGGTTCCGCATGACAAGTCCAAAAGACGCAGTGAAATTTTCCATGCGACTTTTGAGGAAATGTCCGCGGCTGGTGAGGCCGTTTAACGCGTGACATTGCATGCAAAGTGCTAATGCGTTGATTCTGATACGCATTTTCAGAAGAAAATAGTTTTGTATGCGTGAAAAGTGTGGGGCCGATTTGGTTAACAAAAGGTTAATTCGCCGTTACTGCAATGCAACAACCATCTGTCACTTTGGCGTAACAATCCGACGCGCCTGCCACTGGGAGCCGGTAAGCTGACGGTTGAGCGCGCGCTTTACCGCCCGCCGGCTATCCTTCGCCTCGCGGTTCCGGCGTGATGAGGCGGAATTCCAGATCCGTTTGGGCGACGACGGCGGGCGTTGCGCCGCAAAGCTCGCCGTCGATCTGAATCGCCTGAGGCGACGGCGCGGAAATGCGGACGGTCTTGCACGGGATTAGGGAAACATTTGCCCGTTTCAGATGCATCCCGAGACCAAGCGAGATCAGCGTTTGTACAAGCGCGAACCGGCTCGGTATCCGCATCAGTACCGCTGTCAACCCAGGACTTGAAATGTGACTTTCCGGAGAAAGAAGGAAGCCGCCGCCATAATTGGCGACATTGGTCACGATGATCCAATTCGCCTGATATGCGACGCCGTCCACGACGGCGTTAAATTCCGGGATCGGCGACAACAGCGTTCTAAGGATTGCCGGTGCATAGGCGGCGCGGCCCGAAAGGCGTTTCATGGCCTGGCTGAGCTTGCCGAGCGCCTGCGCATCAAACCCGACGCCGACCATGGCGAGAAACGGGGCTCCCTCTACCGCGGCGGCGTGTGCCGTGATCGCCTTTCCGTGCAGCAACATATTGGCGATGGCAGTGGCGTCCGGTTCATGGCGATTTCCCGCGCCAGAACGTTTCCCGCGCCGAGCGGGATGAGGCCGAGGGTTGTTGTGCCGCCGATCAAACCGCTGGCGACGCCACGGATCGTGCTGTCGCCACCGGCGGCGATGACAGCGTCATAATGGCCGCTTTCGGCGGCCGCCGAGGCAGACCCCTTGTCGTCTTCGCGGGTGTCCGGGGTTGCGACGGTTACCGCGGCGCCGGCGGCCGCGAGTTTGGACAAGACGTTGCGCAGAAGCCCGCGCCGGTTAATTCCGGCCTTCGGATTATGGATAAGGTAAAAGCGCCTGCGCACCGCGTCCCGCTCTTCGCCGCATGGAACCCAATCCTAGGAAGTGAGCGTGGAAGCATTTGCTTCTTCCGCAGCGTTTCGTATAGCCTTTTGGACCTTTTCGAAAGCGCGGACTTCAATCTGCCGGATTCTCTCGCGGCTGACACCAAACTCTCCGGAAAGTTGCTCCAGCGTCATGGGCTCGTCATTGAGCCTGCGCGCCTCGAAAATACGTCTTTCGCGGTCGTTGAGGTTTTCCATTGCGTTGGACAACATCAGCCTGCGGCGATCCAATTCCTCGGACTCCGCCAAGGCCGTCTCCTGGTCGACCGTTTCGTCAACAAGCCAATCCTGCCATTCGCTGCCCTCCGTATCGGCGCGGACCGGCGCATTCAGCGATGCATCGCCGGCCAGGCGCCGGTTCATGGATATCACGTCTTCCTCGGGGACGCCGAGCTTCGTGGCGATATGTTTCACTTGATCGGGCTTGAGATCGCCTTCTTCAAGCGCCTGTATCTGCCCCTTGATCTTGCGGAGGTTGAAAAAGAGCTTTTTCTGGCTCGCTGTCGTGCCCATTTTCACCAGGCTCCACGAACGCAGGATATATTCCTGTATCGACGCGCGGATCCACCACATGGCGTAGGTGGCGAGACGGAACCCCTTTTCCGGTTCAAATCTCTTGACCGCCTGCATGAGGCCGACATTGCCTTCCGAAATGACTTCGCCAATAGGCAGCCCGTAGCCGCGATAGCCCAAGGCTATACGCGCGACGAGCCGTAGATGGCTCGTGACCAGCATATGAGCAGCCTCGCTGTCTTCATGTTCGCGCCAGCGCTTGGCCAACATATATTCCTGTTGAGGCTCCAACATCGGGTATTGCCGGATTCTCTCAAGATAGCGCGCCAACCCTCCCTGTCCGGAGACGGTTGGTAGGTTTCTTGTGGCCATAACTATTTGCCCAATTGGCGGTTACGCCATCGGGACATCCTCTAATTTCATGTTTCAGCTGAAGATAGCTTGATTAACAGGACAATGAAAGGATTTTGCGGCACTGCAACATAAATATACTCCTGCACTTGATGCCAAGTGCTCACTTTAACATTTAGGAAGTGATCTGGCCGCTGGTAAGGTCGCGGAAAGCTCAATTTGTCAACAGGTTAGACCGCAGAAATCGCCGCCAGGAGATCCGCCATGTCATCAGGAAGAGCGCTCTCGAACACCAGCTTTTCGCCGGTCACGGGATGAACAAAACTTAGTGATTGCGCATGAAGAGCCTGCCTGCCCAACGCCTGCAACAGAGATTGCCCTCCTGTCGACAGCATTCTCGCGCTTGCGGCGAAGCCGGCGCCATAGGTCATGTCGCCCAACAGCGGATGGCCGATATGCGCCATATGGACCCGTATTTGATGCGTGCGGCCGGTCTCGAGTGTGCATTTTACGAGGCTCGCGGCGGGCCGATGAGGATCATCCGGCAGGCGTTTGGCGACCTCGTAATGGGTGACCGCCGGTTTGCCGCCTTCCACCACCGCCGCCATCTTCTGCCGGTTGGTGATCTTCCTACCGATGCCCGTCTCTATCCGCCCTTTCGGCGGCGCCGGAACGCCCCATACGATCGCCAGATAAGACCGTTCGAGCTGTCCGTCGCGGCCGTGGCTGGCAAACTGCGCGGCAAGCGCTTGGTGGGCCGCGTCGGTTTTGGCAATGACGATCAGGCCGCTCGTGTCCTTGTCCAGACGATGAACGATACCGGGGCGGCGGACGCCACCGATGCCCGACAAACTATCGCCGCAGTGAGCGAGCAACGCATTGACGAGCGTTCCCGTCCAATTACCGGCGGCCGGATGCACGACCAGGCCCGCCGGCTTGTCGACGATGATAAGACTGCTGTCTTCGTAAACGATATTCAGCGGGATCGGCTCCGGGCGCGGAATGGCGGGTTCGGGTTCCGGAATGTCGACCGAGAAACTCTCACCGGATTTGACCCGGTAATTGGGCTCAACTATCGTTGAACCGTCCTGGCTGACATGGCCGTCCTTGATCAAGACTTTAAGGCGCGAACGGCTGAGATTTCCAAGCGCGGAACTCAGAAACCGATCTAGCCGTTCACCGTCATCCAGCTCGGTTACTTGGACTTTATTTTGGCCAGGCTTTTCAGACATCTTCCTGGGATATTATCTGATGACCGCAGATATGGAACACAAGGGCGGCGCCGGGCCGGGTACGGAACCTCCGACACTGCAATTCCTTGTCCTGAAATGGGCCGTCATAGGCATGGGCATCCTGCTGGTCGCCGGCTTCGCCGTTATTGTCGTTACTATCGTAAATCGCTCCCAGGGGTTCGGAAAGAACGAAGCCGGGCTCGCCTCAGGGACGGCTTCCGGGGAAAGCGGCGCCGCGATTGATCTGCCCGTCCCCCGGGGGGCCAATGTGACCGCGCTCGACCTCGATGGCAGCAGGCTGGCGATAACGCTCAAGTCTCCATCAGGATCCGAAATCGCGATTATTCACCTGAAATCAGGAAGAGTAATCCGGCGCATCAAGCTTCAGGAAAATTAGTGCGCTTGCATCTTCCACGAGTTTTCCACTGCGATAAGTTCTTGATCAGGCTCTGGCGCGCGAGCTATAGCTGGACAGTTGTTCGTGCTGAGGCCCCCATCGTCTAGTGGCCTAGGACGCCGGCCTCTCACGCCGGAAACAGGGGTTCGACTCC
>CAYWBS010000083.1:0-9504 GCA_964456215.1 uncultured Hyphomicrobiaceae bacterium | reverse complement strand
TAGACATAGCGGCTCTCCTGCGATCCTACTTGTTGTTTGTTTATTCCTGCCGCGCTTGCGGCGGCTTAAGGCAATTCAACGAAACGCTCGACATGCGCCCGCAATTTAAATGTATGGTCTCGGACGAGACGCTCAGCGAGATCCGTGTCGCGGGCCTCAAGCGCCTCGATAATGTGAATGTGGTCGACGATCGATTTGTTTGCCCGGTCATCTTCCGAAATCGTCCGCGCGCGGATGGCGCGGACATGCATAAACAGGCTGTCTGCAATCTGTTTTAGAAGGTCATTCTTGCTCAGGCTCAAAATGGCTTGATGAAATTGTATATTTGCTTCGGAATATTCGTCGATATCGGCAAGGACCTTTTTGCCGTCGAAGGTGCTGAACATTTCCCTGAGCCGGGCGATTTCAGCGTCCGATGCCTCCTCGGTAATCAGTCGGGCCGCCATGCTTTCAAGGGCCGCCCAAACGGTGATCATTTCCAGGATTTCTTGCTTGGATTTCCGGACGATGAAGACACCCCGCCGGGGCTCGATTCGAATAAGGCCTTCATGGTCGAGACGGGCCAGCGCCTCGCGCAGGGGAGTTCGGCTAATGCCAAACCGTTCGGACAATTTGCGTTCATCAAGCCGCAACTCGGCATGTTCATCATAGATGTTCATGTTTACGATCGCCGCCTTCAGCGAATCATAAATGCGCGACTTCAGATCAGGGGTGTCTCCGATCGGCCGGATATCAAGCTGCAGCGTGGTCATAAATCGGTTCTCCCGACGACCCCTGGCACCGATGCCCGGAGTTGAGAGAATGGTTTAGGTTTTTGGTATACCATACACCACGGGTTGGTCTCTCGACAATGGCAATCACACCCTGAGCGGACTGAAAATAGGCCCATCAACAGCTAATCTTGCTTAAGACCTGGCCTTAGGCCGTTTTCTTCTGCTGTCTGCGAAGCAGCCGCAATGTGGGCCTAATGAATGGCAAGACAAGGAGAATCAGGGCCGTAATCATAATTGGCGCAGACCAAGGCCGGGTAAAGAAGATTGCAAATGAACCATCGTTGATCAGCAGGGACTGGCGCAAAGCCGGCTCGGCGAGTGGCCCGAGCACAATGGCCAGCACGGCGGGGGCGAGCGGATAGTCCAACTTGCGCATCAGATATCCGACGATTCCAAACAGCATCATCAGCCACACATCGTGCATGTCCTGAGTTGGCGCATAACCGCCGATCAGACACAGCACGAAGATGAGCGGAGCGAGGATTGTAAAAGGCAGTTTCAACACAGCGATAAATGCTGGGATGAATGCGATATTGATCAGCACGGCAAAAAAATTCGCGACATAGAGGCTTGCGATGAGGCCCCACACGAATTCCTTGTGATCCGTGAACAGCCGTGGTCCGGGCTCAAGACCCCAAATCACCATACCGCCAAGCAGAATGGCTGTCGTTGGCGAGCCCGGAATGCCGAGGGTCAGCATCGGCAGCATGGAACCGGTGCTGGCCGCATTGTTAGCCGATTCCGGAGCCACGACTCCCTCAACGGCGCCTTTTCCGAATTTCTCAGGATTTCTCGAAATTTGCTTGGCGATACCGTAGGCCATCAGCGAGCCGGGCGTGGCGCCTGCCGCCGGCAGGATACCGACAAAATAACCAAGGAGCGAGCCCATGAGAACGGTACGCCACGTATGCAATAGCTCGACGAGATTAGTGATCGTGCGCTTAACTGTAATGGTAGCCTCGGACAGCATATTGGCGTGACCGGCTTTGGTTTGTTCCTCGACGGTCCAAAGCATTTCGCCAATGCCGTAAATGCCGATAGCCAGCACGAGAAAATTCACTCCATGAAAAAAGCCGGGGAGGTCGAAAAAAATGAGGCGAGGTTTACCAGTGATGATGTCCAGTCCTACGGCGGCAAGCGCCAAACCAATGCAAATTGAGAAAATAGTCTTTGCAATGTCGTCGCCGCCAAGACCGACAAAGGTCGCGAAGGCAAGCATCATGAGGGAAAATTCCTCGGGCGCGCCGAATACGAGCGCGACATGGGCAAGGGGCGGCGCAAAAAACGTGAACAAAAGGACAGAAATCGATCCCCCGACGAAGGATGCCATAGCGGCGGCGGTCAGGGCCTTGTCGGCCATACCCTGCATTGCCAAAGGACGGCCATCGAAGGTTGTCGCTACCGCGGTGGACGCGCCCGGTATGCCCAACATGATCGAGCTAATGGCGCCGCCGTACATGGCGCCGTAATATATAGCAGCGAGGAAGATGATCGCACCGGTCGGCGGCACGAGGAATGTCAGTGGCAGCAATATCGCCACCCCATTAACCGATCCAAGGCCTGGCATTGCGCCAATAAACAAACCGAGCGTGCAGCCAAGGATGACAAGTCCGAGGTTCAGCGGCTGAAATGCGATGACAAAGCCTTCCAGGAGAAGAGAAATGATTTCAGTCGGCATTTACGTCTCTTTTGTTACCGCGTAGACCTTGGTTGGTGCGCAATTCAGACTCATAATTGCGCCAAAATCCGAATGTGCGGCAATCCGCATTGCCGTCGGCGCCGCGCCCTAAATCGGATTTCTCGGCGCTACAAGAACATCTTATACAATGGATAGAACGCCGGTTCGGTATAGCCTTTCGGCAAGGTGATTTTGAGGGCGATCTCAAAGAAGAAGAACGTTACGATCGGGGTCAACGTGGCAATCAAGCCAGTAAGCCACCAAGAATGGCGTCCAAGAAAGCGGATGTAGAAGACGAGAAACAACGGTAAGGCGCCGTAGACACCTATGAAGTGAAAGAGAAGGACGGTGATAGTCAGCGAGCCGGCGACCAGACCGACGTCCTTGACTACCGCACTTTCCATATAGATTTCGGTGGACTGGGAGAGTGGGCTTTTCTTACGGAACCACTGCACAATGATCCAGATGCAGCAGACCAACATGGTTGCGGCCAGCCAGAATGGCCATGCACCACCCCCGGGACCCAAGCCTCTGATCCAGCCGACTTCGAGCTCCGAGCTTTTCCACATCAAATAAATGGAGAAGAGGGACATGACGCCGGCCATAACAAGTTCGGCAATGCGCATCTTGGCCCTCCTCCCCGAGGATTCTACGTTCTATTCGCTTTCCTTTTGAAGGGCGCTCTATTTGATGGCGCCCATCTTCTTCAGCATGGCGCGATGAACATCGCGTTCATTCTTCCAATAGTCCATCAAGGCCTGGCCGGAGAGGCCGTCGCCCTGCAGGGCTTTCTTATTGCGGTAATCCTGCCATTCCTTGGAATTGAAAACCTGCTTGAAGAGGTCAGTATAATAGGCGGTCGCTTCTTTGCTCATGCCGGGAGGGCCGACGACGGTTCGTTGCATGAAATAGACGAAGTCCTTGCCAATTTCCTTGAAGGTCGGCGCATCTTTAAACAGGCCAATTCTCTCGTTCGTAAAGCAGGCCAACGGTTTGGTTTTTCCAGCCTGGAAGAATCCAAGCTGCTCTGAAGGATTGTTCACTGTTGAGTCGGCATTGTTGCCGGCCAGTTGCTTGGCAACCTTGCCGCCGCCCTTATAGGGAACATATTTCATCTTCAGGCCGTAGGCGGAATTGAGGAAGTCGGTCAAAAGATTGTCTTCGGACGCCTTGCCGGTTCCGGCCATGATCCAGTCGGAGCCTTTTTTCTTCGCCGCTTTGACGAAATCATCGACGGAATTGATGTTCTTGCGGTCGGAATTCACCCAAAGGCAGAACGTATCTTCGGCCATGCGCATGATCGGGGTGAAGTTTTCGATGTTGACACCAAGACCGGGCTGCCGCAGTGGCGTCGTATAGAAGCTGTTCAGGGTAAACATGATCGTGTGATCATCGCCCTTCTTCTGCTTCAAGTATACCAACGCTTCCGCGCCAGTGCCGCCGGGCTTGTTGACGGGCGTAACGATCGCGCCGCCACCCAATTTATTCTTGGCGATGATGCTTTGCATAAAGCGGACGGCCTTGTCGGCGCCGCCGCCTTTACCAGCCATAACGACAAATTCGACAGGCTTCTTCGGCTGCCATGCGGCATCGGCACCACCGACCGTAAAGCCTGTTGCCGCGGTGGCCATGAGACCCGTGGCGGCAAGCACGCCAAACGCTTTCAAAGAGAATGCTCTCATTAATAGTCCTCCCAAGTGTTGTCCTGGAAATCCAAACTAAGATTGCCGAACCGATTCATACACTGAACTCACCCTTTCGGCGCTTCGCAATGCTGGTTCCCGGATTCTTATGGCATTTGGTATACCAGGCAAAGCATAGCGCCAATCGGTACCGGCTGGCTAGTAAAATTTTAAACCCAAAATTACGGCCATGATATGAAATGTCAAAACAAGGCAAACGCGAAAACATGCGGCTGCGCATTCTATCATTTTGCCTGGTGCCGTTTAACCTGCACCACAGGTCTTTGGCGTGCCAGCTGCAGGCGTGCCCCAGCCTCGCCGTGCTGATGTCGACCCATTATCGCCAATCCGGATTGACGGGACGCTTGGGGCCTCCAAAGGCTGTCACGAAAAAGTAGATCGGTGTTCCGAGCAAAGTGGCGGTCCATCATTGCGGGTGCAAGAATTTGGGCGCGCGTTCCATCCTTAATCTGTAATCTGTGAAGCTCGTGTCCGAACCGGTTATGAAGGCGCTATGCACACGCGAAATCCACGCATTTTGGGATTTGCGTCATGTTTCAACAGACAAATCGTGTCCGCCTTGTCGACTTACTTGCGTGCGATCCCCTCCGCCGCGACCATTTCGAGAGCAGCAAGAGATTTTGTCGTCGGATTGGTTCGATGCGGGCTGAATACGCTCTGGCCGACAGGGCCTGGCATATGGTATACCAAGGCACAAAGATGCCGTCTTGACCAAATCCAACGGCAAGATCGGAGTTCGGGTTCCCGGTCCCCGATGGGAGTGAAACCATGTATTTACATGAATATCAGGCCAAGGATATTTTGGGCCGCCGCGGCATTCCAATCCCCGATGGTGCCGTCGCCTCCGACGCCGACGAGGCTTATTCTGCCGCCGAAAAGTGCAAGGGTCATGGATACGTTGTAAAAGCACAGGTCCATGCCGGCGGACGGGGCGAGGCAGGCGGCGTGCGCAAAGCAAGTTCCCCTGACGAGGTTCGGGCGATCGCCGCAGAGTTGTTAGACACAAAACTTGTGACGGCTCAGACGGGTCCGGCCGGGCGAACAATTCGGCACGTATATGTTGAGTCCGCCGTTGAGACGGAGCGCGAGCTTTTTATCGCCATGCTCGTAGATGCCGAGTCGGGCCGGATCGCCTTGCTTGGTTCTGCAGACGGGGGCGTGGATATCGAGACGCTGGCGGGACAGCATAAAATAAACATCGAGAGAATGCTGCTTGCAATCGATGGCGACCCAAAGGCGAAGGATTTTGAGGGGTTTGCCAGGCGATTTTCTCTCGATGGTCCGCAGTCGGACCGCGCCGCCGGCATTTTCCGCAAAGTCTATCAGGCGTTCATCGAGCTGGATGCCAGCTTGATCGAGTTCAACCCCCTCGCCGTAACGTCCGACGGTGAGATCGTGGCGCTCGATGTAAAAATGGCTATCGACGACAATGCTCTCTATCGCCACCAAGATCTCGAACATTTTCGCGATGAGGACGCCGTCGACAAGATCGAGCTCGAAATTCAACGCCATGATGTCAACTATATCCAGCTGGAGGGCAATATAGGCATTGTCGTCAATGGCGCCGGTCTAGCGCTTGCGACCCTGGACCTTCTTCGGGATGCCGGCGGCGGGCCGGCCAATTTCATGGATATTCGAACGACGGCGTCGAGCTTGCAAATCGCCCGCGGCTTCGATCTTCTCCTCGCCAATCCGAAGGTCAAAGCCGTGTTCGTCAATATCCATGGCGGCGGATTGACACGGTGCGACACCATCGTCGAAGGTATCGGGCTTTCTCTGAAACGCAATAACCGTGAACTTCCCTTGATGATCCGGCTCGCCGGCAACAATGCGGACTTTGCGCGAACGGTGCTTCGGAACTACGGTATCGCGTTCATAGATACTGAAAATATGGCCGATGGTGTAAAGCGTGCCGTTGCTTTGGTTCAAAAGGAGGCGGCGTGAGATGTCGGTTCTGGTCAATTCCGATACGAAGGTCATCTGTCAGGGAATGACAGGCCGCCTCGGGACGCATCACACCTGGAGCGCCATTGCTTATGGGACGCATATTGTCGGCGGCGTTCGGCCGGGCAAAGGTGGCAGCACGCATCTGGATTTGCCGGTCTTCGATACGGTTGCCGAAGCCCGCAATGCGACTGGCGCCGAAGCAAGCCTCATCCTTGTTCCGGCACCCCGTGCCGCGGAGGCAATGATCGAAGCGATTGAAGCGCAGATGCCCTTGATCGTCTGCGTGACAGAGCGCGTGCCGGTGCTGGACATGGTCCGCGTCAGACAGGCGCTCAGCGGTTCGTCGTCGAGGCTTCTCGGACCCAATACGCAAGGCATTTTTGCGCCGGGTAAATGCAAGATTGGCGTCATGTCGACAGTCCATGAAATGCCTGGCCGCATTGGCATTGCGTCACGTTCTGCGTCGTTGACAAGCGAGATCGTCGCGCAAACGACAACGTTCAATCTCGGGCAGTCGACCTGCATCGGGATCGGCGGCGATCTGGTTCACGGTATTGGCTTTGTCGATTGTCTTAAGCTATTTTCGTCCGATCCGGATACCGATGGGATCATACTGATCGGCGAAATCGGTGGCAGTGAAGAGGAATCCGCGGCCGAATTTCTGAAATCCGAAAAGCCTAAAAAGCCGGTGGTCGCCCTCGTAGTCGGGCGACACGCGCCGCCGGAACGGCGTATGGGACACGCGGGCACGTTGTCCGTCTTCGGTCAGGCGGACGCTAAAAGCAAGATCGAGGCGCTCCGCTCGGCGGGCGCTCACATCGCGCCTAATGCGCATCTTGTCGGCGAGACAATGCGGCAGGCATTAGCAAGTTGAGGGTTTTCACACGTGGATAATGTGCGGCAGAGGACGATCAAACCCGGGGCTGGCCGGCGCAAGTCGTTGGCTTTCCCGAAAGGGCGCCAGCTCGACGGTCACGTGCTAGAAGAGGTTCGCGCGCTGCTGGGCGACAGGCCCCGCGCTCGTGATCTTCTGATTGAGCATCTGCATCGCTTGCAGGACGGGACGGGCTATCTGGATGCGGCGCATCTTCGCGCCCTCGCCGAGGAGATGAACCTGCCCATGGCGGAGATCTATGAGGTTGCGTCTTTCTATGCGCATTTCGATATCGTGCTTGAAGGCGAAGCGCCGCCGCCTCCCGTGACGATCCGCGTCTGCGATTCGCTGACCTGCATGTTGAAAGGAGCGGACGAATTGCGCTCGGCGCTTGAGGCGCGCGTTGACGCTGGCAAGATCCGGGTCGTTCGCGCGCCCTGCATGGGCCGCTGTGATACCGCGCCCGTTGCGGAGGTCGGCCACAGGCATGTCGATAACGCCACAGCGGACTCCCTGCTGGACGTCATCGTTAGTGGTGATATGAAAGCACATATTCCCGAATATGAAGACCTTGAGACATACCGGAAGGCGGGCGGTTACCGTCATCTGGAGAGCTGCCTTGGCGGCGAGCGGTCCGTGGAGGAAGTGATCGCTCTGCTCTCTGACGCCGGGCTTCGCGGTCTCGGAGGTGCCGGGTTTCCTGCCGGAAAGAAATGGGAATTCGTCCGCGCCGAAGCGAAGCCGCGGCTGATGACAATCAATGGCGATGAGGGCGAACCGGGGACTTTCAAAGACCGCTATTATCTGGAGCGTTATCCGCATCGTGTCTTGGAAGGTGCCTTAATCGCCGCGTGGGCCGTCGAGGCGGAACGCTGCTACTTCTACATGCGCGACGAATATCCGGCTGTGCTGCACATTTTGGCCGAGGAAATTGCCGCGCTCGACGCCGCTGATCTGACCAGGCAGTGCGGCATGGAGCTGCGTCGTGGCGCGGGTGCCTACATATGCGGCGAAGAGTCCGCGATGATCGAGTCGATTGAGGGTAAGCGCGGTCTTCCACGCCATCGCCCGCCATACATTGCACAAATAGGCCTCTTCGGCCGTCCGACGCTCAATCACAATGTGGAGACGCTTTATTGGATCCCGGATATTCTCGACAAGGGCGCGGCCTGGTTCGCCGAGCAGGGCCGGCCCGGCCATAAGGGGCTTCGTTCATATTCCGTTTCCGGACGGGTTGCCGAGCCCGGGGTCAAGCTGGCGCCGGCCGGAATAACCGTCAAGGAATTGATTGACGAATATTGCGGCGGCATGGCCGATGGTCATACGTTCAAAGGCTATCTGCCAGGCGGTGCTTCAGGCGGAATTCTGCCGGCGACGATGGCGGACATCCCGTTGGACTTCGGCACGCTCGAAAAGCATGGTTGCTTTATCGGTTCACATGCCGTCGTGATATTGTCCGATAAGGATGACATGAAGCAGGTGGCGCTCAATCTGATGAAGTTTTTCGAGGATGAGAGCTGCGGTCAATGTACCCCCTGCCGCAATGGAACGGAAAAGGCGGTGAAGCTGTTGTCTGGCGGCGGCTGGGATGGAAATCTCCTCGAAGAGCTGTCGCAAGTGATGGCGGATGCTTCGATCTGCGGTCTCGGGCAGGCGGCGCCAAATCCCATCCGTTCGGTAATAAAATTTTTTCCGGAGGATCTCAGATGACCGGTCCGATCAAATTCAGTCTTGACGGAGTGGAAGTCGCTGCGTTGCCCGGCGAAACCATTTGGCAGGCCGCCCGGAGAGCAGGCACCACGATTCCCCATCTTTGTTATTCTCCGGAACCCGGATACCGGGCCGACGGCAATTGCCGCGCCTGCATGGTGGAAATCGAAGGCGAGCGCGTGCTCGCGGCGTCCTGCATTCGCACGCCGACGGCGGGCATGGCCGTCAGGTCTCAGAGCGCGCGCGCCGTCAAGTCCCGCGAAATGGTCTTCGAGCTCCTTGTCGCTGACCAGCCTAAGCGCGACGTTGCCCACGATCCGCAATCCAAATTTTGGTATTGGTCGGATCGGCTCGGAGTTATGGAAAGCAGGTTCCCATCGCGCCAGAAGGTGATGCCGGACCAGAGTCACAAGGCGATGGCCGTCAACCTCGACGCCTGCATTCATTGCACTCTCTGTGTTCGCGCCTGCCGGGAGGTCCAGGTCAATGACGTGATCGGCATGGCCTATCGCGGCGCGGGTTCCAAAGTTATTTTTGATTTCGACGACGGGATGGGCGAGAGCACATGCGTGGCGTGTGGCGAATGCGTTCAGGCGTGTCCGACCGGTGCGCTCATGGAGGCCAATCTTCTCGATGAGCGCGGCGTGCGAGTGGAATTCGAGGACCGCTCCGTCGATACCCTTTGCCCCTATTGCGGTGTCGGCTGTCAGACCAAGGTGCATGTCAAAGACGACAGGATTCTTTATATCGACGGGCGCGACGGGCCAGCGAATGCCAACCGGCTCTGCGTCAAAGGGCGGTTTGGATGGGCTTATATCT
>CAYWBS010000082.1:0-9531 GCA_964456215.1 uncultured Hyphomicrobiaceae bacterium | reverse complement strand
CGACAAGGGAACGGAAATCGCCATCGCCGGAAAAAAGCACGACATGGTCGAGATGATCGGCAAGCTCCATGGCATCCACGGCGAGCTCGATATCCATATTGCCCTTGATCTTGCGCCGGCCGGAAGGATCGGTGAATTCCTTGGTCGGCTTGGTGACCATGGTGTAGCCGTTATAATCCAGCCAATCGATCAGCGGGCGGATCGACGAATATTCCTGATCCTCCGATAGGGCCGTGTAGTAAAGCGCGCGTACCAATTGTCCTTGGGACCCAAACATCGCCAGGAGACGTTTGTAGTCTATGTCGAACCCGAGCGCCTTCGCCGTGGCGTACAGATTGGCGCCATCGACAAAGAGCGCGATGCGTTCGGTCGGGTAAAATTTCATCTGAAAGTCCTCATCACCGAATATATATTCTCTAAACGTCGGGGGCACGCAGACAATACGGTTTACAATTTCGGTCCTAATGGTCCTAAAAATATTGAATTTTTCTAAACTACATATATGAGTCGCTTGGCCCATTAGCAAATCCGCGATGAATAAGTAGGTTAATCTTGGACCGGTCCATTTTCGTTGCTTTTGGCGCCAATATCCACGGATCGTGGGGCCCGCCGGCTGAGACATTTTCGGCATGCCTCGCGCGGTTTGAGGCATTGGGGTTCCATGTAAAAAGCCGGTCTTCATGGTATGAAACGGCGCCGATCGGACGGGGCATGCGGCCGAACTATGTCAATGGAGCCGTGGAAATCGAGACCGGCGCTCCACCGCATTTTCTCCTTAACTTATTGAAGAAAATAGAAAAAGACGCCGGGAGGCGGCACCGGAGCGATTGCGGCGATCGTCCGTTGGATCTCGATATCCTTGATTACAAAGGGGTCATGCTGAATTGGGATATCGCGCATTTGAGAGTCGTGCCGGCGGTCCGGGGCACGCTCATACTTCCCCATGCCCGCCTCCACCTGCGTCCATTTGTCCTGGCCCCGCTCAATGAGATTGCCGAGGGCTGGCGCCATCCCGTCCTCAGACTTTCACTGCGTGCGCTGCTGGAGAGGACAAAACGAGGCATCGACGGCCAGATCATTGGCCGTCTTTAGGCTGGACTCGATTTTATATGGGCCCGGTTTCATAATGCCTTATTGTCTCCCCACGGTTTGAGCAAAGTTAATTTTTGAGAAACCGGTTGGGAAGAAACCGGTGGTTGGCGAAAAGAAAAGGCCGAAGAGCCGTGGAACAGTTGATCCGCGCTTGCTTTGCGTCGACAGACGTCATACATATTTGCATCGTTTACAACTGCTACGATTACAATTGCAACGATCCGGGAATAATGAGGGACAGATATGGCGCGCGTAACCGTCGAGGATTGCGTCGATAAGGTCGCCAATAGGTTTGAACTTGTTCTGCTGGCGAGTCATCGCGGGCGAACGATATCGGCCGGCTCGCCCATTACGGTCGAACGGGACAATGACAAGAACCCCGTTGTCGCGCTGCGCGAGATAGCCGAGGAAACGATTTCGGCCGAAGACGTCAAAGAGGATCTCATCCATTCCCTGCAGAATTATGTTGAGATCGACGAGCCTGAGCCGGAGCCAGTGCCTGTACTTGCTGCGGACACGCGCATGCCTGTGCTTGACCGAGATGATCCGTCGACCGACCGGCTGATCGAACCGATGACCGAAGAGGAACTTCTGCGCGGTCTGGAGAACCTTGCGCCACCAAGTACGTCAAATGCGGGTTCCCGTTCGCGCTGATGACGATATATAATTGACCGCCGAAGATATCATTCGATATCGGCATGATGCGTCTTGCTGTCCGCCTTCATTGAAGTTGCGGAAAAGGGCGTGACCGATGATGCGCCAATACGAACTTGTCGATCGCGTCACGCAATATGATTCCGACGCCGACGAGGCACTGCTCAATCGCGCATATGTCTATGCGATGAAGGCGCATGGCAACCAGAAACGGGCGTCGGGCGATCCTTATTTTTCCCATCCCCTGGAAGTCGCGGCGATCCTGACGGACCTCAAGCTGGATGACGCCACTATTGCCGCGGCGCTGCTCCATGACACGATCGAGGATACGGAGACGACCCGCGCGGAGATCGATAAGATCTTCGGGGAAGAAATCGGGCGCCTTGTCGACGGGCTGACAAAGATCAAGAAGATTGACCTGGTCACCAAGAAGGCCGAGCAGGCGGAAAATTTCCGCAAGCTGCTGGTGGCGATCACCACCGACATCCGTGTGCTTCTGGTCAAGCTGGCCGATCGTCTGCACAATATGCGTACTCTGCAACATGTGCGTCCCGGCACGCGGCGCCGCATTGCGGAAGAGACCATGGACATCTATGCGCCGCTTGCCGGGCGCATGGGTATGCAATGGATGCGGGAGGAACTTGAGGATCTCGCGTTTCAATGGCTGAACAGGGATGCATATGACACCGTTGTCGAGCGCCTCAAGATGCTGCGCGCCGGTCATCGCGATCTCATCGCGGAAATCACGACAACGCTTACGGAAAAACTCGAGAACTCCGGCATCGACGCATTGGTTACGGGGAGGGAGAAGAAGCCGTATTCAATTTGGCGGAAGATGGAAGGCAAGCAGATTTCCCTGGAGCAGTTGTCCGATATCTATGCCTTCCGCGTGATTGCCGGCTCGGTAGAAGATTGTTACCGGGTCATCGGCGTGGTTCATACGAATTGGCGCATGGTTCCGGGCCGGTTCAAAGACTATATCTCGAATCCCAAACGAAACGACTACCAGTCCATCCACACGACAATTGTCGGACCCGGCCATAGCCGCGTGGAGCTGCAGGTCCGCACTGAGCAGATGCATGACGTCGCGGAATATGGCGTCGCCGCCCACGTGCTTTACAAGGAAACCAGGACGGGCAAAACAAACGTCGTTAAACGATCTCAGGAAAGCAATGCCTATCAGTGGCTGCGCACCCTCGTGCAAATGCTCCTGGAAGGTGACAATCCGGAGGAGTTTCTCGAGCACACCAAGCTCGAATTGTTTCACGACCAGGTGTTTTGCTTTACCCCCAAGGGATTGTTGATCGCCCTTCCCCGCGGCGCCAATCCGATCGATTTCGCCTATGCGGTCCATACCGATGTGGGCAATCACTGCGTCGGCTGCAAAATCAACGGCAGGCATGTTCCGCTGATTTCGGAACTCAAAAATGGCGACGAGGTCGAGATCCTCGTTTCCGACGCGCAGACGCCTCCGCCGGCTTGGGAAAATCTTGCCAGAACCGGCAAGGCGCGCTCTGCAATTCGCCGTGCGACGCGGGAAGCCATCCGCCAACAATATTGCGAACTGGGAAAAGAGATCTTGACTCGCGCTTTCTCCCGGATCGGGCGTGAATATGACGAGAAAGACATAGGAGCTTCCTTACATCGCCTATCTCAGAAGACGGCCGAAGACGTCTTATCCGCCGTTGGCCGGGGCGAACTGTCGTCCGCCGAAGTCATCAAGGCCGCGTTTCCGGAGTCAATGGAACCGAATGAGAACCCGCCGCAGCCCAGCCGCATGGAGCGCCATGACGAAGGGTGGTTTAACCTCAGAAAGGTCATTGGTCTAAAATTCAAGTGGCCGGGCGGCTCCGCACCGGACATACCGAACGAGTTCAACGGGATTCCGATCCGCGGCGTCAAAGGCGATCTGCCGGTCCAGTTTTCCGAGGGCAACGCTCTCCCGGGAGACCGGATCGTCGGCATATTGACTCCTGGCGAAGGGATCATGATTTACCCGATTCACTCTCCGAAATTGAAGACGTTCGACGACGAACCGGAGCGATGGATTGATGTGAGGTGGGACATTGACGGGGCGAAGGGCGTCAGGTTCCCGGCGCAAATCGAAGTGACGGGACTGAACGAGCCGGGCACGCTTGCCCAGATCGCTCAGGTTATCGGCGAGGCGGACGGCAATATCGACAATCTCAAAATGGTGCACAGGGCGCCGGACTTCACGAACATGCTCATCGAATTGGAAGTTCGGGACCTCAAGCACCTCAACGAAATCATTGCCGGTTTACGGGCAAAAAGCGTCGTCAGCTCAGTCTCGCGGGCAACGAGCTGATATTGGCTAAGCGAATTCGATGGCGGCCCGTCCGGCCGCGATCGACGGGGGCCGAAAGGCGGTATGTTAAAGATGTCGTGATGCCTTTTGTGTTGCCTGCGAATTTGCGTTTGCAGTATCTCAATGAATTTATGAAAGTTTGGTGACGCGCAGCCGCTGAACTCCTATCATGGGAAGGCAGCGGGCAAGTGTATCGAGGACCGATAATGCTGTTCAGACGGCGCGAGCCCCCGAGCCTGAAAGAAAAGGTTAGAGTTGCGTTATGGCCGCGGCGAAGCTGGGGCCGCTCGTTTCGTTATATCGTGCGCCGTGTCTGGAGGCTGCATGGCACGCCTCATGGTATCGCGATAGGCTGCGCCGCCGGCGTATTCATATCGTTTACCCCATTTCTCGGTTTGCACTTTATCGGCGCCGGCCTCATTGCATGGGTCCTCGGCGGGAATATCGCCGCTTCGGCATTCGGCACCTTCATTGGCAATCCTGTGACGTTTCCGTTCATTTGGATTGCCTCATACAAACTCGGCAACTTGCTCCTTGGTGTGAAACCGGATCTCCAGGGCGGCGAGCTTTCCAGGCGCTTCGCGGAACTTTCCGAAGGCTTGTTGTCGACCTCGACCGAAGTCATGGCGGCAACCGTGCGTGCGCTCTGGCCTGTCATCAAACCGATGACCATTGGTGGTACGCCTCTCGGGCTGATCGCCGGTGCGCTCGGTTACTATTTGACGAGACGAATGGTCGAAGTGTACCAGTCCAGGCGCCGCGAAGACCGGTCGGCAACAAAGCAGAATATTGTCGAAATCTAATGTCTTATCGGACGAATACCGGATCCGCAAAACCGCCCTATTTGCGCCTGGGCGTCAATATCGACTATGTAGCCACGATCCGCAACGCGCGCGGCGGTGTCCACCCGGACCCCCTCCGCGCCGCGCAATTGGCCGTTGAAGCCGGAGCGGACGGGATTACAGCGCACTTGAGAGAGGATCGCCGGCATATCAGCGACGGCGATATCGCCAGGCTCATGGCGGAGCTGAAACAGCCACTCAATCTCGAAATGGCGGCGACCGATGAAATGCTCGAAGTCGCTTTGCGGCACAAGCCCAACGCCTGCTGCATCGTTCCTGAACGCCGGCAGGAGTTGACCACGGAAGGCGGATTGGATGTTGGAGGCCATTCCCACCGGCTCCGCGACGTTGCCGCGGCGCTCAAGGATGCGGGAATCAGAGTATCGTTCTTTGTTAATGCCGACAGCGCGCAGATAGAGAAATCATACGAAGTCGGTGCGGAAATTGTTGAGCTGCATACCGGAGCCTATTGCGAATCCATTCTGGAGCGGCAAAAATTAGACGAAAGCCGGGAGCTTGTGAATTTGCGGCGAGGGGCGGAGCTTGCGGCGGATATCGGTCTCGAGGTCCATGCAGGTCACGGATTGACGTTCGATACCGTGGGCCAGGTCGCGCAAATCCCGCAAATCGTCGAACTGAATATCGGTCA
Source organism: uncultured Hyphomicrobiaceae bacterium (assembly GCA_964456215.1). GTDB lineage: Bacteria > Pseudomonadota > Alphaproteobacteria > Rhizobiales > BFAS01 > MnTg02. The sequence goes on along the minus strand of CAYWBS010000082.1, from coordinate 3,968 downwards.
TTTCCTGATCGGCGAAGCTATCTTTGGCGGATTGCATTCGAGCGTCAGACGTATGCGTGCGCTGATGGACAATGCGCGCGAGGCGATCAGCGGATCGGCGTCCGCCTGAAAATTTGCGAGCAGCGGATTGATGATTTTGGGTCTTGGCAACGACATTGTCGATATTCGCAGGGTAGAAGCGGTTATAGAGCGATATGGCGATCGCTTTCTCAACCGGATCTTTACCGAGATCGAACGGGAAAAATCAGAAAAGCGCCGGCTTCGCGTCGCCTCATACGCCAAGCGTTTCGCCGCCAAGGAAGCCTGCTCAAAGGCTTTGGGGACCGGCTTTCGCGCCGGGGTTTACTGGCGGGATATGGGGGTGGTAAATCTGCCGTCCGGGCAGCCGACCATGTCACTGAAAGGCGGTGCCGCGCGGCGCTTGCGGCATATCACACCCGATGGTTATGAGGCCTGCATCAATCTCACCATAACGGATGATTTTCCGCTCGCTCAGGCCATTGTCATTATCTCCGCCGTTCCAAGAACGATTTAGAAAGCTTGAAATCTTGTTTTTCAAATGCAAATAGGTCTCATTGGGCCTGCCTTGTTGATTTGCCTGTTCTGTGCGATGCGATTATAGGGACGCGAACGATCGTCATAAAAGGTCGAGCGGATGGAGAGGTGATGGAGAGGTAATGATGGGCGTGAAGGAGCCGTTTGATGAGTGTTGAGGTGAAGGCCAAGAAGGCCAACAAGCAAGGCGGGCTGACTGAAACAATCCGTATCGTTATTCACGCCTTGATTCTGGCGATGATCGTACGGGTCTTATTCTTCCAACCGTTCAACATTCCGTCAGGCTCAATGAAGCCGACGCTGCTTGTCGGCGATTATCTTTTTGTTTCGAAATATAGCTACGGATACAGCAAATATTCTTTTTTTAATCTCAATCTGTTTAACGGGCGGGTTTGGGCGAGCAGGCCAAAACGGGGGGACGTAGCTGTCTTCAAGCTGCCCCGGGACAATAAAACAGACTATATAAAGCGCGTCATCGGCCTGCCGGGCGATGAAATACAGATGCGAAACGGTGTTCTGTACATCAACGGCGTTGCAGTTCCCAAACAGCGGGTCGAAGACTTTGTCACTACGAATTACACGGGACACCGCGTCCGGATTCCGCGGTACGAGGAAACCCTGCCAAATGGCGTGAAGTATTTTGTTCTGGATAGTGATCAAAATGGTAGTTTTGATAATACAAATGTATACAAGGTGCCGGCAAACCATTTTTTCATGATGGGAGATAACCGGGATAATTCCACCGATTCGCGTGTACAATACGCTGTCGGATATGTGCCGTTTGAAAATTTCATTGGCCGGGCCGAAATAATTTTCTTCTCTGCCGATCAATATTGGAGTTTGTTTGCTCCCTGGCGGTGGATATCCGCGACGCGATGGTCGCGCATTTTTCATCTTGTCCGATAATTGTTTCAACCGAGTAGTGCAAAAGACGCCTGACCTAGAAAGCTTCCAGACCTCTCTCGGGTATGTATTCCGCGATTCCTCCCTGTTGCGCCGTGCCCTGACCCATTCAAGTGTCCGCGCGTCCCATCCGGAATTGGGAGACAATGAGCGGCTGGAATTCCTCGGCGACAGGGTCCTCGGTCTGGCGGCCGCGGAATTGCTGAGCGACAGTTTCTCCGATGCCTCGGAGGGGGAACTGGCGCGCCGGCTCAACACGCTCGTGCGCATGGAGACCTGCGCCGAGGTTGCGCAGGAACTGCAGATCGGCGCTTGCCTCATCCTCGGCGAGGGCGAGGATGAAAGCGGCGGGCGCGGCAAACAGACGATCCTCGCAAATGCCTGCGAGGCGGTCCTCGGTGCCGTCTTTCTCGACGGCGGCTATGGTGAGGCTCGCAGTCTTGTTCGCCGTCACTGGACCAGCCATCTGAGCGACGAAGCGGATGTTGTCGTCGACGCAAAGTCGACGCTTCAGGAGTGGGCGCAGCGTAAGCATATGGCGCTGCCACGCTATCAGGAAGTGCACCGGCAAGGTCCGGACCACGCGCCTTCCTTCACGACCGAAGTCCACATTGAGGGAGTTCCGCCGGCGACGGGCACCGGCAACAGCAAAAGGGCGGCCGAGCAGGCCGCCGCCAGGAGCTTCCTGGAACGCGAGGGGGTTTGGGAATACTCCAACGATGGCTGAGCGAACCCCGGCCCTGAAGGATGATGCCGGCAGTGACGGAGAACGATGTGGATTCGTGGCGCTTGTCGGCGCCCCGAACGCCGGCAAATCGACACTCGCCAACCGCATGGTGGGTGCGAAAGTCTCCATCGTCACCCACAAGGCACAAACGACACGGGCTCGTGTCCGCGCCATCGCGATAGAGGGCAAGGCGCAAATCATTCTCGTCGATACGCCGGGCATCTTCACGCCGAAACGGCGTCTCGACCGGGCCATGGTCGAGACCGCTCATGAGGAGGCGAGGGCGGCCGACATCGTCGTCCTGCTGGTTGATGCGCGGAAAGGATTTGACGCCAATGCCGATTGCACGCTCAAGGCGCTTTCCGGCCTACCGGTTCCACTCGTCCTCTGCCTGAACAAAATCGATCGGATGCGCAAGGACGCCCTGTTGTCCCTGACCGAAGAGCTCACCCGGCAGGCGCCGTTCAGCGAAGTCTTCATGATTTCCGCGCTGAATGGGTCCGGCGTCGACGATCTAAGGAATTATCTGGCGAAGGCGGTGCCGGAAGGGCCATGGCTTTATCCGGAAGACCAGATCGCCGACATGCCAATGCGGTTGGCCGCGGCGGAAATTACGCGGGAAAAGCTTATCTTGCGGCTTCACGACGAATTGCCTTATGCCTCGACGGTTGAGACAACCGCCTGGCGGCGCCTTAACGACGGCAGCATCCGTATCGAGCAGACGATTTATGTCGAACGGCCCAGCCAGAAGAAAATAGTGCTCGGCAAATCCGGTGAAATGGTCAAGAAGATCTCGATGGAGGCGCGGCGGGATATTTCGGAGATGGCCGAGGCTGCTGTTCACCTCTTCCTGTTCGTCAAGGTTCGCGAGCGCTGGAGCGAGGATCCGGAGCGCTACAGGGAGATGGGACTGGACTATCCAAAGGAGTAATGACGCATATGCCGTTTCGGGTTGGAACGGCGGATCGGAGAAGGCGACGGGCCGTCAATGGATTGGTCGGACGAAGGCATTGTTGTGGCGCGCCGCGCTCTTGGCGAGACCAGCGTCGTACTTGAATTGCTCACGCGCGAGCATGGCCGTCACGCCGGGCTCGTGAGGGGCGGGCGTTCGCGCCGTCTACGGCCGGTGCTGCAACTCGGCAATGTCGTCGCGGCGACCTGGCGGGGACGGCTCGCCGAGCATCTCGGCACGCTGACGGTCGAGCTCGATAAGCCCTATGCGAGTTTGCTGATTGAAGACGCAATGGCGCTATCGGGGCTCACTTCCCTCTGCGAATTTGCCCGTCTTCTGCCGGAACGCGATCCGCATCGTTCGCTTTACGATGCCTTCCGGCTGATCCTGGAGCATAGCGGCGACGCGTCGGTCTGGCCGGTGCTGCTTGTCCGCTGGGAGCTGGAGCTCCTGAGCGAACTGGGTTTCGGTCTCGATTTTTCGGGGTGCGCGGTCACGGGCGGAAGCGAAAATCTGACCCATGTCTCGCCAAAATCCGGACGCGCCGTCAGCGCCGAAGCCGCCGAGCCCTATCAGGACCGGCTGCTTGTCCTGCCGGCATTTTTGACGGAGGCGCGCGATAAGGATGTATCCGGTCGCGATATTCTGAATGGATTCGCCTTGACCGGATTTTTCCTGGAGAAGCATGCCCTGGAGCCACGCGGCTTGATGCTGCCCGGGGTCGTCGAGCTCGCGGTCGAGCAGCTCGACCTGCGCACGCAGGACCGCCAGCGGCGTGCGCAGCTCGTGCGAGGCGTCGGAGACGAAGTCGCGCTGGCGCGTGAAGGCGCA